>DASWSO010000130.1:0-2573 GCA_036402635.1 Xanthobacteraceae bacterium | reverse complement strand
CATCTGCACGACCGCTGCGCCCTCGCGCTCGAACTGCGCCTGCACGTCGGGCGCCTTCAGCACCGTCTGGATGTCGCCGTAGAGCTTCTCGACGATGACGGCGGGCGTGCCGGCGGGCGCGACCACGCCCCACCAGTTGGTCGCCTCGTAAGCCGGAACGCCCGCCTCGGCCACGGTCGGCACGTCGGGCAGCACCGGACTGCGCGTCCGGCCGCCGGTGGCGAGCGCCTTCAACTGGCCCGACTGAATGAAAGAGGTGGTCTGGATCAACGAGCTGAACACGATCTTCACATGCCCGCTGATGACGTCGAGCATCGCCGGCCCGCCGCCCTTGTAAGGCACGTGCAGGATGTCGACGTCCGCGGTCTGCTTGAACAGCTCGCCGCCGAGGTGCTGGAAGCTGCCCACGCCGGCGGAGGCGTATTCCAGCTTGCCCGGGGTCTGCTTCGCGAGCGCGATCAGGTCCTTCACCGAGTTGACGGGCAGCTGCGGGTTGACTGCAAGAACATTCGGCCCCGCCGCCACCAGCGCGATCGGCGTAAACGATTTCACGGGGTCGAAATTCAGCTTGTAGAGCCACGGATTGACCGCATGCGGCAGCGACACGATCAAGAGCGTGTAGCCATCGGGAGGGGAGTTGGCGGCGGCCTCGGTGCCGATCACCCCGCCGGCGCCGCCGCGGTTGTCGATGTAGACCTTCTGCCCGAGCTTCTCGCCGAGATGATTGGCGATCAGACGCCCGACCACGTCGTTGCTGCCGCCGGGCGGGAACGGGATGATCATCTTGATCGGGCGGGTCGGGTAGTCCTCGGCGGCAGCGAGCGGGCCGAGCGGCAGAGCCGCCAGAAGCCCCGTGAAAAGCCACGCCATGGTGCGCATCGCTAAACTCCGCGTCGAGCCTCACTACCGATAGCGTGCGGTGCGGCCGATTGCCACCCGCGCGATGCGGTTGTGGCAAGGCAGCGATGCACACGGAGGGGCGTACACATCCGACTCGTATTGGCTAAGCTGTCCGCCTCACCCTCCTGGAATGACCCTCCCGCATGCCACAACCTGCTTCCGCGCGAAGACGCGCCATCATCATCGGGGGCTCGATGTCGGGCCTGTTCGCCGCCAGCTTCCTGCGCCAGATCGGCTGGGACGTCGACGTGTACGAGCGCTCGCGCGTCGAGCTGGTCGGGCGCGGCGCCGGCATCACCACCCACCCCGAGCTGCTGGACGCGCTGGAGAAGAGCGGCGCCGGCACCGTCGACCTCGGCATCACCGTGGACACGCGGGTGGCCTTCGACATCGACGGCCGCATCACCGCCACCAAGAAGCTCGAGCAGATCCTGACCTCATGGGACCGGCTGCAGCGGCTGCTGCGCGGAACCATCGACGAGGCGCACTACCATCTCGGCTGGGAGTTCGAGCGGGTCGAGCAGGACGGGTCGGGGGTGCGCGTGCACTTCTCCGGCGGGCGGGTCGAGCATGGCGATATCCTGGTCGGCGGCGACGGCATCCGCTCGGGAGTGCGCGAGGCCATCATGCCGGAGGTGCAGCCGATCTATGCCGGCTATTACATCTGGCGCGGCGCGCCCAACGAGGCCGACCTCTCGCCGCGCGCGCTCAAGGAAGTGTTTCCGTATTTCTCGTTCTTCCTGCCGCCACAGCAGGAGGTCATCTGCTACCCGATCGCCGGCTTCAACAACGACCTGCGGCCGGGACACCGACGCTTCAACTTCATCTGGTACCGGGTCGCGGATGCGGCCCTGCTGAAGGAGATGTGCGTCGACCAGAACGGCCACCAGCACGAACATTCCGTGCCGCCGCCGCTCATCCGCAAGGACTTGATCGCCGCCCTGCGCGAAGAGGCGGACACCGCTTTGCCGCCTGCGCTGAACGACTGCCTGCGGGCGATCGATCAGCCGTTCTTCACGCCGATCTACGACTTTATCGCGCCGCAGATCGTGTCCGGCCGGGTCGCGCTGGTTGGGGACGCCGCTTCCAATGCGCGCCCGCATATGGGCTTCGGCGTATCGAAGGCCGGCTGCGACGCCGCGGCGCTGGCGGAGGCGCTGCGCGAACGCGACGACATCGACGCCGGACTCGCCGAATACAACCGCATCCGCCAGCCGATCGGCGCCAATATCGTCAAGCACAGCCGCAAGCTCGGCACCCACATGGGCGTCAACCTGCAGACCAAGGAAGACCACGAAATGCACGAGCTGCTGCAGGACGAGCGCGCAATGATGGACTGGATCGCGGTACCCAACTTCCTCGATGCTTATCGGTGAAGCGTCGAACGTCACCAAACGCACCACCGGGCCTGCGTCTACTGGATCGTCCGCATTCGCGGACGATGACAGGCTGAGAGAATGGCAATGAGCGAAATTCCTACCCCTGACTACGCGCGCAACATGCGCATCGTCGGCCACTCCGACCAGGGTGGCCGTCCGGATGGCGTGCAGGTGATGGTGCATCGCGGCTACGCCTGTATCGGGCACATGTTCTCCAAGGGCTTCAGCATCGTCGATGTGCGCGACCCGAAGAACCCGCGCCCCGCGAACTACATCGCGGCGCCGCCGGACACC
>DASWSO010000129.1:0-2704 GCA_036402635.1 Xanthobacteraceae bacterium | reverse complement strand
GCGCGAGCAGCCCGAATACATCCATCCGAAGCTCGAGCCGGTGCTGCGCGAGACCTTCGGCGTCATCATCTACCAGGAACAGGTGATGCAGATCGCGCGCGATCTGGCCGGCTACTCGCTCGGCGAAGCCGACCTGCTCCGTCGCGCGATGGGCAAGAAGATCAAGAAGGAGATGGAGGCGCAGCGCGAGCGCTTCATGTCCGGCGCGGTCGAGCGCGGCGTCGGGCGCGAAGATGCCGACACTATCTTCGAGCTGCTGGCGCGCTTCGCCGACTACGGCTTCAACAAGAGCCACGCCGCCGCTTACGCGCTGGTCGCCTACCAGACCGCCTACATGAAGGCGCACCATCCGGTGGAGTTCCTGGCGGCGTCGATGACGCTGGCCATGCACAACACCGAGAAGCTTGCGGAATACCGCTCGGAGGCGCAGCGGCTCGGCATCACCGTGCTGCCGCCCTCGATCAACCATTCCCAGGTGGCGTTCGAGGTGGAAGCGGGCGCCATCCGCTATGCGCTGGCGGCGCTCAAGGGCGTGGGCGCCCAGGCGGTCGAGGCGATCGTGGCGGCGCGCGCCGACAAGCCGTTCCGCAACCTCGGCGACTTCGCCGGCCGCATCCATCCGCGCGCCGTCAACAAGCGCGTGCTGGAGAGCCTCGCCTCCGCCGGCGCCTTCGACGCGCTCGAGCCGGAGCGGGCGCGCGCGCATGCGGCGGTGGACGCCATGATGGGTATGGCGCAGCGCCGCCACGAGGCCAGCAGCGTCGGGCAGAACGAGCTGTTCGGCGGCGCCTCGGTGCGTGAAGCGCTGCCGATACCGGGCGTGCAGCCGTGGCTCCCAGCCGAACGGCTGCAGCGCGAATACGACGCCATCGGTTTCTTCCTCTCCGGGCATCCTCTCGACGACTATGCCGACGTGCTGAAGCGGCTGAAGGTCGACAACTATGCGAGCTTCGCGCGCCAGGTGAAGGCCGGCGCCACCGCCGGCCGCGTCGCCGCGACCGTGGTGTCGCGCACCGAGCGGCGCACCAAGACCGGCAACAAGATGGGGATCATCGGCCTCTCCGACCCCACCGGGCACTATGAAGCGATCGTCTTCGCCGAAGGGCTGCAGCAATATCGCGACGCACTCGAGCCCGGCGCCTCGGTGCTGCTGTTCCTCACCGGGGAGGCGCAGGGCGACGAGGTGCGCGCCCGCATCCAGTCGGTCGATCCGCTCGATAGCGCGGCCGAGAAGATGCAGACCGGCTTGCGGGTTTTCGTGCGCGACCCGGCGCCGATCGAGAGTGTCGCAAAGCGGCTGGAGCAGATGCAGCCGAAGACCGCCGCCTCGCCGCCGTGGGCGCGCGCCGCGGCGCGGCAGCCGCGCGCGAGCGACCTCGACGCGGCACGCACGACGCTCGGCGGCGCCGACGGCGAGATCAGCATGGTGCTGCTGCTCGATGCCGCCGAGGTGGAGATCAAGCTGCCGGGCCGCTTCAAGGTCTCGCCGCAGATCGCCGGCGCCATCAAGGCGGTGCCGGGGGTGATCCAGGTCGAGGCGGTCTGAGCGCTACAGCCCGGGCGTGCGGTAGAACGCGGCGGCGTCGGCCGAGAAGGCGGCGCGCGGCTGCGGGTCGAGATAGAACATGTGCCCGCCCTTGTAGATCTTGAGCTGCGCGCGCTCAGGCGGGCCGATCGGCGGGATGTGATCGAGCACATAGCGGCTCACCCCGTAAGGCGTGACGAGGTCGCTGCGGCCGTGCGCGATCAGCAGCCGGAATCCCGGATTGAGCGCCAAGAGCTCGCGAATGTCGCGGGTGACGCTCGGCTGGCTGCGGCGGCCCTCGCCCCATTCCCACTTTCCGCTGACCTCGCGGTTGAGCAGCATGAACGTCATCTCGGTCTTGAAGCCGAGCTCGTCGCGCGCGTAGCCGACGAAGGCGCCGCCGAGCGCCTGCAGGTAGCCGTCGAGGATCGGATCGGCGCCTTCCTCCGATTCCGATTCCGGGAACGGGTCCGGCGCGGCGTGGGTCGCGTCGTAGGGACTGACGACCTGGCTCTGCCGCTCCAGCACGTTCTTCACATAAGCGTCGCGCACGAACCCGCGCGTGCGCGTGACCACATCCACCGGCAGGCCGGTGAGTTCGGCGACGCGCGCGTAGAAGCGCCGTGCCGGCTCGCCCTGCGGCGCCGGGCCAGCGAGCGTGGCGAGATACTCCGTCAGCGCAAAGCGCTCGATCTTGGCGAGCTCGTCCGCCGAGAACGCCTTGCGGCGGTCCATCTCGGCGGCTGCCAGCGACGGCAGGTGCAGCGCGGCACCAAGCGCGAAGCGGTTGCCGCCGAACTGGAAGGAGCCTTCGAGCAGCGGCGACAGCATCACGATGCCGGAGGCGACGATGCCCTGCTCCTGCTGCATCGCGCGCGCCACCTTGGCGGCGCGGAAGCCGCCGTAGCTCTCGCCGAGGATGTATTTGGGCGAAGCGGTGCGGTTGTTGCGCGCGACGTAGAGCGCGATCACTTTCGCGAGCGCCTGCGCGTCGGCGCGCACGCTCCAGAACTGCCCGGCGCCGTCCGACTTCGCGGTGCGGCTCCAGCCGGTGCCGACCGGATCGATCAGCACCAGATCGGTGAATTTCAGCCAGGTGTCGGGGTTGTCGCGCAGCGCCGGCGCGACGCCGTCGGGCGTCGGGCCGAACTCGATCACGCGCGGCCCCACCAGCCCGAG
>DASWSO010000128.1:0-2213 GCA_036402635.1 Xanthobacteraceae bacterium | reverse complement strand
TGCGCCAGGTTCCGCTCGCGCCGGTTATAGACGATGTTCGAGATCGACTTGCGGATGATGTAGAGCCGCCGCTCGAAATCGTCTTCGGACGCGCAGTCCTTGCCGCGGCCGATGAACACCTGCATGTGCTTCGGCTCGGTGGGCTTCACCGACTCGCCGAGCGAAGCGTTGTCGCTCGGGACTTCGCGCCAACCGAGCAGCGCGTGGCCTTCCTTGGCGACCACCTCGGCGTAGATGTCCATGATGACCTGACGCCATTCGGCGTCGTGCGGCATGAACACGAAGCCGACCGCGTATTGGCCGGGCTCCGGCAGTTCGATGCCGAGCTCGGCGGCCTTGCGCTGGAAGAACTTGTGCGGCGTCTGCACCAGGATGCCGGCGCCGTCGCCGGCGCGCGGGTCGGCACCGACGGCGCCGCGGTGCTCCAGGTTGCAGAGGATCGCCAGCGCGTCCTCCACCAGCGCATGCGACTTGCGGCCCTTGATGTCGGCGATGAAGCCGACGCCGCAGGAATCCTTCTCCAGCGCCGGGTCGAACAGGCCCTGCGGCTCCGGCAGCGCCGGATCGGCGAAAATCTTGCGCGTATCGACCTCGGCGGCCGAGACACTGGTCTCCTGGCGCCGGGCGGTCGCGTCTGTGGTGATCGCGCTCATCGTCGTTCCCATGCTTGGGTACAGGTTTCGGTGTCCGTGCACTTCGCGCGCCCGCGGCGCCGCTGGCAGCGCCTCGGCTATCGGCCGAACGTCTTCTTTAGAGTACGGCCTTCTCGAGTGCCGCTTCGGCAGTGTGCGCACTGGGGGCGCGGCCGGCAAGCTGTTGCGGCCGCTGTTGGGACCGCTCGGCGCTACGACGCCGCCACTGGTTTACTTTTTCGGTCCACGCCCACGCCTCACAACTGGACAGCTCACAACTGGGACAGCACTGCTGTCCTATCGACGCAAAACTGCCAAAATTCTCCGTCCCGCACAAGAGTAGAGTTGTTCTAGAAGCGCAAATGCGCGCGCCAAGTTCCGGCGGGCTGAGCTTGAGGCGAGAGGAGGGACCGGCGACCGTGCCGCTGCGCGCTCATCTACTCGGCGGCATGCGCGGCAGCGTCCTGCACGGCGACCAGGGCCACAACGTGGTCCCTGAGGTCGGGCGCCACGGTGGGATCCTTCCGAAGTGCCGAGATCGACCGCGGCCGAGGCAGCGCGAGGCCCTCCTTCGCGATGGAATCGGCGTAGAGCGACAGTGCTTCCTTGGCATTCCGCAACGCCTCGTCGACGTCATCGCCAGCCGAAAAGCACCCCGGCAAATCCGGAAACCAGACGCCAACGGCCTTGTCCGGTCCCGCATCTTCCACGATAGCGACGTAATGGGTCATTGGCGCCAGCCTCAGTCGCGCTGCCATCTTGCCTGCCTGTAGATCGCACGAACAAGTCCCGGTCCCAAATCCTTCTTCGGATGCGGTAACACGATGGTTTTGCGACTGTCCGGGTGTTTGAACACGTGGTGCGAGCCGGCAACCCGGTCAAGGAACCAACCCTCGTTTTCGAGCCGTCGCTTGATGTCGCGGCTGTTCGTTAGCACTCGCCATCCGATCTTCAGCCGTCCAGCGGCCACTATAAACGTCCGGCAGCCGGCGACCCGGTTTTGGAGCTTTCATGAACTTCGCCAGCGACAATACGGCCGGGATCGTGCCGGAGATCCTGGACGCACTGGTCCGTGCCAATGCCGGCTTTGCTCCCGGCTACGGCAACGACGATTTCACCCGCGCGGTGGAGCAGCGGTTCTGCGAAGCTTTCGAGCGCGAGGTCGCGGTGTTCCTGGTGCCGACCGGCACCGCCGCCAACGCGCTCGCGCTGGCCCAGCTTGCGCCGCCTTGGGGCGCGGTGTTCTGCCACGCCGCCTCGCACATCGCGAGCGACGAGGCCGGCGCGCCGGAATTCTTCGGCGGCGGGCTGAAGCTGGTCGAGATCGCGGGCGAAGGCGGCAAAATCGCACCAAGTCCACTGCGCGCGGCGCTCGCCCGCGGCCGCGGCGCGCCGCATAGCGTATTGCCGGCGGTTCTTTCACTGACGCAGTCGACCGAGTTCGGCACCGTCTACAGTATGGAGGAGGTGCGCAGCTTGAGTGGAATCGCGCACGAGCGCGGGCTCGCCGTGCACATGGACGGCGCCCGCTTCGCCAATGCGCTGGTGACGCTCGGCGCAACGCCGGCGGAGGCAACCTGG
>DASWSO010000127.1:0-5422 GCA_036402635.1 Xanthobacteraceae bacterium | reverse complement strand
GATGCGCGGCGCCATCAGCCGCGCGGCCTGTTCCGCGCTCACCACCGGCTTGGCCTGGTCGTGGGCGCGCGCCGTGGTGGCGAAGACGAGCGTGCAGTCGGCGATCGCGGCCTGCGGGGTGTCGAACAGCTCCGCCGCATCGAGCACCCGGTCGGCGCCGGAAGCGGCGGCGCGCGCGCGCGCATTGGGGAACTCGTCGCGCGGCTTCAACAGGCGCAGCTCGGACAGGCCGAAATTCGCCATCGCCCGCGCGGCGGTGCCGATGTTCTCGCCGAGCTGCGGCTCGACCAGGATCACGGTCGGCCCCGGCTCCTGCACCCAGCGCTTGGTCTTATCGGTTCCGGCCCCCGGCATGCTGCGCGATATAGCGGCGACGGGCGCCGACGCAAAGCGGCGCGCACCGCAACCGCGGCTTTGACCCCTCGCGCGCCGGTGCTATAGGCAGCCGCGGCGGCCCTGCGGCTCGGTTTTCGAAGCGCGGGCCTCGCGCCCTGCCCTCCCGCCCTACCCGACGACAGCGCAAACGAAGGCATCCGTTTCCATGGCAAAAATCAAAGTCGCCAACCCGGTGGTCGAGCTCGACGGCGACGAGATGACCCGGATCATCTGGCACCTGATCAGGGACAAGCTGATCCATCCGTATCTCGACATCGACCTGCTGTACTACGACCTCGGCGTCGAGCACCGCGACGCCACCAACGACCAGGTGACGATCGAAGCGGCGGAAGCGATCAAGAAGGTCGGCGTCGGCGTGAAGTGCGCCACCATCACGCCGGACGAGGGCCGCGTGAAGGAGTTCGGCCTCAAGCAGATGTGGCGCTCGCCCAACGGCACCATCCGCAACATCATCGGCGGCGTGATCTTCCGCGAGCCGATCATCTGCAAGAACGTGCCGCGGCTGGTGCCGGGCTGGACGCAGCCGATCGTGATCGGCCGCCACGCCTTCGGCGACCAGTACCGCGCCACCGACTTCAAGTTCCCCGGCAAGGGCAAGCTGACGGTGAAGTTCGTCGGCGAGGACGGCACCGTGATCGAGCACGAAGTGTTCAACGCGCCCGGCTCCGGCGTCGCGCTGGCGATGTACAACCTCGACGACTCGATCCGCGACTTTGCGCGCGCCTCCTTCAACTACGGCCTCAACCGCAACTACCCGGTCTATCTCTCCACCAAGAACACCATCCTGAAGCAGTACGACGGGCGCTTCATGGAGATCTTCCAGTCGGTCTTCGACAGCGAGTTCAAGGCCGCGTTCGAGAAGCGCAAGCTCACCTACGAGCACCGGCTGATCGACGACATGGTGGCGTCGGCGCTGAAGTGGTCGGGCGGCTATGTGTGGGCCTGCAAGAACTACGACGGCGACGTGCAGTCCGACATCGTCGCGCAGGGCTTCGGCTCGCTCGGCCTGATGACCTCGGTGCTGATGACGCCGGACGGCAAGGTGGTGGAAGCGGAGGCCGCGCACGGCACCGTCACGCGCCATTACCGCGAGCACCAGAAGGGCAAGGAGACCTCGACCAACTCGATCGCGTCGATCTTCGCCTGGACCCGCGGGCTCGCGCACCGCGCCAAGCTCGACGACAACGCCGACCTCGCCCGCTTCTCCGCCACGCTGGAGAAGGTCTGCGTCGACACCGTCGAGTCCGGCTTCATGACCAAGGACCTCGCGCTCCTGGTCGGCGCCGACCAGCGCTGGCTCTCCACCACCGGGTTCCTCGACAAGATCGACGAGAATTTGAAGAAGGCGATGGCGTAAGGCCGAAAACCGTCAGGCCCGGCCTTGTGCCGGGCATGACGGAGGTCGATCGCCCACCGTCACGTCTCGACTCCGGTTCGCGCGCGCGGCAGCATGGCGGCAGGCGCGAACCCGGGAGGACATCGTGGGCGATGCGAGACGTTTCCTGCTGCCCGCAGCCGCGGTGGCGCTGACGCTGGCGGCGCAGCCGCTGAGCGCGCAGACGCCGGACGCGGTCGCGGCCAAGGGCGAGGCGGTGCTGGACGAACTGCACGCCGAGGGCGCGCAGGTCTATGAATGCAAGCCGGCGCAAAGCGGCGCGCTCACCTGGCAGTTCCGCGAGCCGATCGCCACGCTGATCCGCGACGGCAAGACGGTCGGCCGCCACTATGCCGGACCGAGCTGGGAGCTGCTCGACGGCAGCGTCGTGGTCGGCAAGGCGGTGGCGCGCGCCCCGGGCGCGAAGGAAACCGACATCCCGTGGCTCAAGCTCGAGGTGTCGGACCGCCGCGGCTCGGGCGCGCTGGAGACCGTCACCACCATCCAGCGCGTCAACACCAAGGGCGGACAGGCGCAGGGACCGTGCCCGAAGGAAGGCGACTTCCTCAGCGTGCCCTACTCGGCCGACTATGTGTTCCTGCGCAAGGCTCAGTGAGCTTCTCGGTGAGCCACACTGGTGGTGCTCCCGCTCTCCCCCATGGGAGGAGATGGCACCGTCGGCTCGGTAAGCAGCAGACACTACCGTGCCGCCGCCTGGATGCGGCCGAGCGTTTCCTCGCGCACGCGGTCGAGCCGCAGCGCGATGGCGCCGTCGTCGACGCCGACCGCTTCCAACACGCGCGCGCCGAGTTGCAGGCTCGCCTCCACCGCCTCCGGCACCACGCCGACGGCGCCGAGCTGCGTCAGCCGCTCGGCATGCGTCGTATCGGCGGCGCGCGCGACCACGCACGCCTCGCGGCGATGCTTGAGCACCGCCTTCACCATGCGCTCGGCGGCGCTGCGTGAATTAACGGTGACGACGAAGGCGCGCGCCCCCTCGGCGCCGGCGCGGCGCAGCATCTCGGCGCGGCCGGCATCGCCGAAGAACACCGGGCGCCCGGCGCGCCGGTGCTCGGCCACCACTTCGCCGTCGGTTTCGAGCGCGACATAGGCGACGTGCTCCTCATCCAAGAGCTTGCCGATCAGCTGGCCGACCCGCCCGTAGCCGCCGATCACAACGTGATCCTTCAGCGCGCCGGCATCGCCGTCCGGCATGTGGGCGGCGTGGTCGCGGTGCGCGGCGCGCTCGCCGATGCGGCGGCCGATGAAAGCGAGCAGCGGGCTCGCCAGCATCGTGGTCGCCACCACCGCCACCACGGCTTGCGCCAGATCGGCGCTGACGATCCCGTTCGTGCGCGCGAGCACGAGCACGACGAAGGCGAATTCACCGCCCTGCGCCAGCAGCACCGCCACTTCGGCTGCCATGCCCCAGCCGAGCCGGAAGGCGCGCGCGGCCGCGAACAGCACCGCCGCCTTGATCGTTACCAGCGCGGCGGCGCCGAGCAGGATCCAGCCGAGCCGCTCCCACACGGCGGCCAGATCGACGGTCATGCCGACGCTGACGAAGAACACGCCGAGCAGCAGGCCCTTGAACGGTTCGAGGTCGACCTCGATCTGGTGGCGGTACTCGGTCTCGCTCAAGAGCAGGCCGGCGAGGAACGCGCCGAGCACGAACGACAGCCCGGCGAAATGCATCAAGCCGGCGACGACCGCGACGATCACCACCGTGGTCGCCATGATCAGCTCGCGGCTGCCGGTGCTGCCGGTGAAACGCAGCAGCGGGCGCAGCACGAAGCGGCCGAGCACCACCACCGCCACCACCGCGGCGCCGCCTTGCAGCACCGCCATGCCGAGCGCGATCGCGATGCGCATGCCGTCCTGCCCGAGAACGCCGGCGAGCGAGAGGATCGGCGCCACCATCAGGTCCTGGAACAGCAGCACGGAGAGCGCGACCTGCCCGAGCGCGGTGGCGGTGCGGCCCCGCTCGTCGAGCAGCTGCATCACCATCGCGGTCGATGACATCGCCAGCGACAGCCCGAGGATGATCGCCGCGGGACCGGGCGCGCCGAAAAGCGCGGCGGCGATGCCGATCAGGACGGTGCAGCCGAGCACCTGCGCGCCGCCGATGCCGAACACGTAGCGGCGCAGCGACCACAGCCGCGGCAGCGACAGTTCGAGCCCGACCAGGAACAGCAGCGCGACCACGCCGATCTCGCCGAACAGATCGACGCGGGCGCGGTCCTCGATGGTGACGTAGCGCAGCCACGGATGTTCGGCGGCGAAACGGCCGACGCCGTAAGGCCCGCAGGCGATGCCGATCAGCAGGAAACCGAGCACCGCGCCGATGCGGGCGCGATGGAAGATCGGAACCACGAGGCTGGCGGCGGCAAGGAAGACGAAGATGTCCTTGAGCCAGGGCTCCTGCTCCACGTGGCTCTCCCTGCCGGCCGCGCCGTTCGACGCCGGCGGCGCGATGCCGCCGCGGGATTTTAAGCGGCGGCGTTGATGGCGGCCGCGATCGCCTCCAGCGCCGCATCGGCGCGCGAGCCGTCGGGCCCGCCGGCCTGCGCCATGTCGGGACGGCCGCCGCCGCCCTTGCCGCCGAGCGCCTCGGCACCCTTGCGCACGAGGTCGACGGCGTTGAAGCGCGCGGTCAGGTCCGCGGTGACGCCGACCACGACGCCGGCGCGGCCTTCGCCAGTGACGCCGACGATCGCCACGACGCCGGAGCCGACCTGCTTCTTGCCCTCGTCGGCGAGGCTCTTGAGATCCTTGGCGTCGATGCCGTTGACGGCGCGCGCCATCAGCTTGATGTTGCCGACGGTGCGGATGCCGTTTGCCGCGCCCTCGCTTGCCGGCGCGCCGCCGCCCATGGCGAGCTTGCGGCGCGCGTCGGAGAGCTCGCGCTCGAGCCGCTTGCGCTCGTCGAGCAGCGTGCCGACGCGCGCGTCGATCTCGCCGACCGGCGCCTTCAGCAGCGCCGCGAGATCGTGCAGCGCACGGCTCTCGCCGGCGAGATGCCGGCGCGCCGCCGCGCCGGTCATCGCCTCGATCCGGCGCAAGCCGGCGCCGACCGCGCCTTCCGAGAGGACGGTGACGAGGCCGATGTCGCCGGTGCGCTTCGCATGGGTCCCGCCGCACAGCTCGACCGACCAGCCGAGTGTGTTGCCGCCGCTTTCGCCCATCGCCACCACGCGCACCTCGTCGCCGTATTTCTCGCCGAACAGCGCGCGCGCGCCGGAGGCGATCGCGTCGTCCACCGCCATCAGCCGCGTCGTCACCGGCGCGTTCTGCAGCACGACGTCGTTGGCGATGTCTTCGACGCGACCGAGCTCTTCGTCGCTGATCGGCTTCGGGTGCGAGAAGTCGAAGCGCAGCCGGTCCGGCGCGACCAGCGAGCCCTTCTGCGCGACGTGATCGCCGAGCACCTGCCGCAGGGCCTCGTGCAGCAGGTGGGTCGCCGAGTGGTTGATCCGGATCGCGCCGCGGCGCGCGTGGTCGACCTCGAGCGTGAGCGGCGCGCCGATTTTCAGCGTGCCCTCCTCGACCGTGCCGTGATGCACGAACAGGTCGCCGGCTTCCTTGTGGGTGTCGGTGACGCGGAAGCGCACGCCCTCCCCGCTCATCACGCCGGTGTCGCCGACCTGGCCG
>DASWSO010000126.1:0-6923 GCA_036402635.1 Xanthobacteraceae bacterium | reverse complement strand
GTCGACTGGCAGTCGCTCGGCATCAACTTCGTGTTCGTCTATTCGCCATCGGCCTTCCGGGGCGCCCCGCACACGTCGATCGCGACGCTGACCTATCAGGGTGCTTCGACCACCGAGCAGGAACTGGCCGTGATGAAGGCGCTGGCGACCGAGTTTCCGCACGTCACCGTGGTGCGCGTCCGCGAAGCGCTGGAGACCGTCGGCGCCCTTGTCGGCAATCTGGTCGTCGCGGTGCGGTTCGCCAGCCTGCTTAGCATCGTCTCGGCTGTGTTGGTGCTGGCCGGAGCGCTTGGCGCCAGCCACCGCCATCGGGTGTACGACGCGGTGATCCTGAAAACGCTGGGAGCGACGCGGCGCCAGCTCGTTGCCGCCTACGCGCTGGAATATCTCATCCTGGGCGGCGCCACCGCGGCATTCGGCGTGCTGGCCGGGTCGCTGGCCGCCTGGTTCGTGACCGCCGAGATCATGAACCTGCAGTTCGTCTGGCTGCCCGCATCGGCGCTCGCGGCCGCCGCCGGGGCACTGCTGGTCACGGTCGCCCTCGGACTTGTCGGCACGTTAACCGCGCTGGGGCAGAAACCCGCGCCGGTTCTGCGGAATCTCTGATTTGCGACAATCAGCCGCGTGCCAACGGTCATATATCCGAAGCGCGAACGGGTTTATCATCTTGAGCAACAAAGGCCGTCGCCCATATTGATGGCCTGGACATGATCCGACGCCGCGCTAACGTGGTGTCGTCCGGGATGCACAGAAAGGTTTCGACGATGTCGGACTTCAATCGCAACGCCTCGGCGCCGTTCGGCCGGACGCTCACGCGCGCCGAATCGACCGTCATCGATGCAGGCCTTCGGGCCTATATGCTCCGTATCTACAACTACATGGTGCTCGGCCTCGCCATCACCGGCTTCGCCGCGCTCGGCATCTACATGCTGTCGGTCACCGGCGACGCCGGCGCGGCGGCACGCAGTGCCACCGGCGGCGCGCTCGCGCTGAAGGCCGGCAGCTACCTGACGCCGATCGGCTATGCCATGTTCGTGAGCCCGCTGAAGTGGGTGGTCATCTTCGCACCGCTGGCACTGGTGTTCTTCCTCGGCTTCCGAGTGAACAGCATGTCGCCAGCGACCGCGCAGGTGTCGTTCTGGATCTTCTCGGCGCTGATCGGGCTGTCGCTCGGGTCGATCTTCCTGGTCTACACCCACGCCTCGATCGTCCGCGTGTTCTTCATCACCGCGGCCTCGTTCGGCGCGCTGAGCCTGTGGGGATACACCACCCAGCGCGACATCTCCGGCTGGGGCTCGTTCCTGCTGATGGGCCTGATCGGCATCATCCTCGCCTCGATCGTCAACATGATCTGGCCGAGCGGAGCGCTGCAGTTCGTGGTGTCGGTGATCGGCGTCGTCATCTTCGCCGGCCTCACCGCCTGGGATACGCAGCGGCTGAAGAACGAGTACGCGTACGGCGCGATGGAAGGTGACGTGCTCCAGAAGTCCGCCATCATGGGCGCGCTCTCGCTGTACCTGAACTTCATCAACCTGTTCACCTTCATGCTGCAGCTGTTCGGCCAGCGCGACCAGTAAGCCGGCCGACTGCGAAGTCCGAGAAAAAGGCCCCGGCGGGCGACCGCCGGGGCCTTCGCTTTATGAGCTTCCCATCGGCCGGTTCGGGCCGCTATGCACGTGTGCTCCGACCGACCGAGCAGCCATGGCCGACCTGATCATCCGCCCGGCGACGCCCGCCGACATTCCGGCGATCACCCGCATCTACGCCCATGCGGTGACCTACGGCACCGCCTCGTTCGAGTTGGATCCGCCGGACGAGGCCGAAATGACGCGGCGGCAACGGGCGCTGCTCGACGCCGGCTTCCCGTACCTGGCGGCTGAGCGAGCCGGCAGCATACTCGGCTATGCCTATGCGGGGCCGTATCGGCCGCGGCCCGCCTACCGCTTCAGCGTCGAGGACTCAGTCTACGTCGCGCCCGAGGCGCAGCGGCTCGGCGCCGGCCGCAGGTTGCTCGGCGGCTTGATCGAAGCCGCCGCCTCATCGGGCTTTCGGCAGATGATCGCGGTGATCGGGGATTCGACGCAAGCGCCCTCCATCGAGCTGCATCGCGTCCACGGCTTCCGGGCGATCGGCACGATCCAGGCGGTCGGCTTCAAGCACGGCCGCTGGCTCGACAGCGTCCTGATGCAGCGGCCGCTCGGCGATGGCGCCGATGCGCCACCGACCTGAAAACGTGGTTAACGCAGCCTTAGCAGCCGCGGCTCAGGCCGGCACCAGATGCAGCGGCCGCTCGATTACCCGCAGCACGCGGTCGAGCTCGGGCCCGCGCTTGAGAATGAGCCCGGTGACCGACACCACGCTGTAGGCGCCTTGGCGTCGCGCCAGCCGCGGGTTCTTCTCGATGCGGTAGATCGGCATTTCCGAGCTGCGGCGGAACACCGAAAATACCGCGCGATCCTTCAGGAAATCGATGGCGTAATCGCGCCATTCACCGGCCGCAACCATGCGGCCATACAGATCCAGGATGCGATTGAGCTCGCGCCGGTCGAAGGTGACTTGGGTGCGGGGGGCGCCGGCACCCTGGCCCGGATCGCCCCCCGAGAACGCGCTGGGATCGATATCGCCGTGCTCCAACACGATGCGGCGCCTCCTGATTCATCAGAATCTCATGATCGCGCCGGCGCCGTGCAATCGCAAGAGCGGCACGACGCCGCGTGGAGGTCGGCTGCAAAGCACCCTCACGAAGTCGTTAGACGGTTCACATTGCAGCCTGAATTCGGCCCAGGGCGTGCCGCGGTGGCCCGGCATAACCAATCCTTCAGGGCCCGGTCCGGAGCTTCGGATTCCTCAGCCCCCCAAGCCCCTCCGGGGCTTTCGGACCGGGTCCGCTTAGTTGTAGTACCCCCAAGACTTCAAAGCCGGCTCGCGCCGGCTTTTTTCTTTGCTCGCCGCCAAATCAGTGCAGCGTCATGGAGGCGGCGCCGAGGATTGCGCCGGGGCTCTCACGGGTGCCGGCCTGCACCAGGATCGCGACCGAATCGACCCCTTCGGCAAATTCGTCCTTCGGCAGCGTCCAGCTCTGTGTCTCGCCCGACCACTTGCCGAGCTTGACCCAGCGCCGCACCACGTTGTGGTAGGTGACGGTGCGGCCGCGGTTCTCGCCGCGGCCGATCGCAACCGGCACCGCCTTCGCCAGCGTGCATAGCCACACCACGCCGGTTGCTCCGCTCTCGCCCGCCGCGATCGATACCTGCACACGCTCGCCATCGAGCGCCAGCTTCACCGGCACATTCAGAGCAGAGGGTTTGCTGGCGTGCTCGATCGCGCCGTCGATCGCCTTGCGGTCGCTGCCGATGACATGCGCGACGCCGTTGACCACCACCTGCGGGGTGTAGACGTCGCGATCGCCGCGCTTCGCCGCGTAGCCGCGCTGGCGCACCGTGTGCGCCGGCTTTGCCAGCGTGTCCTTCCAGCCGAGGTAGTCCCAGTAGTCGATCGGCAGGCTGAGGACGAGGAGAGAGTCGTCCTTCGCCAACTCGCCCATCAGCTTGTCTGCGGGCGGGCAGGACGAGCATCCCTGGCTGGTGAACAGTTCGACGACCGCACGGGGGTCGGCGAGCGCCGCGGACGAAAAGGTCGCTCCGAGACAGATAATGCCCGCGGCGGCGACCGAACGACAGCGCACCTCCATCGTCAGCGACCTCCGGCAGCGCAACATACCCCGGCTCCAGGCGCCCCCATGCTTAACTGCAGCATTACTGCCGCGGTTCGTCTACGGCCACTCACATGGCAGTGAGACGGCACCGGGAGGGGCTGCCGGTCGCCCGGCAGCGGATCAGGGGCATTACGCCGCAAGCTGTCGCAACACGTAGTGCAGGATGCCGCCGTTGCGGAAGTAATCCAGCTCGTCCAGCGTATCGATGCGACAGATCAGCGGCACACGCTTAAGCGTGCCGTCGGAGGATACGATCTCGGCGACCAGCCGCTGGCGCGGCTTCAGGTCGTGAGCGAGGCCGCGAATGGTGACGGTCTCGTCGCCCTTGATGCCGAGGCCTTGCCAGGAGCTGCCTTCCTCGAACACCAGCGGCACCACCCCCATGCCGATCAGATTGGATCGGTGAATACGCTCGAACGACTGCGCAACCACCGCGCGCACGCCGAGCAGGGCGGTGCCCTTGGCGGCCCAGTCACGCGACGAGCCGGTGCCGTATTCCTTGCCGGCCAGGATCACCAGCGGCACCTTCTCGGTCTTGTAGCGCATGGCAGCGTCGTAAATCGGCATCCGCTCGCCCGACGGATAATGCGTCGTGATGCCGCCTTCGACGCCGGGGATCATCTGGTTCTTGATGCGGATGTTGGCAAAGGTGCCGCGCATCATCACTTCATGATTGCCGCGCCGGGTGCCGTACTGGTTGAAGTCGACCGGCCGCACCTGATGGTCGCGCAGATACTGCCCGGCCGGACTGCTCTCGCGGATCGTGCCGGCGGGCGAGATGTGGTCGGTGGTGATCGAGTCCAGAAAGAGTCCGAGGACGCGCGCCTCGATGATGTCGGTCACCGGCACCGGCGTCTTGGTGATCCCGACGAAGTACGGCGGGTTTTGCACGTAGGTCGAGCGGTTGTCCCAGCTGAAGGTCTTGCCGCCTTCCACCTTGATCTTGCGCCAATGCGCATCGCCTTCGAACAGGTCGGCGTATTTGCGCGTGAACATCGCCTTCGACAGCGTCTTCTTCATCATCGCGCCGACGTCGGCACTCGAAGGCCAGATGTCCTTCAGGTACACCGGCTTTCCGTCGGAACCGGTGCCGAGCGGCTCGCGCGAGAGATCGACCTGCAGCGAGCCGGCCAATGCATACGCGACCACCAGCGGTGGCGAGGCGAGGTAGTTGGCGCGCACGTCGGCGTTGACGCGGCCTTCGAAGTTACGATTGCCCGAGAGTACCGCGCAGGCCACCAGATCCTGGTCGTTGATGGCGTCGGAGATCTCCTCCGGCAGCGGGCCGGAATTGCCGATGCAGGTGGTGCAGCCGAAGCCGACGAGGTTGAAGCCGAGCGCGTCGAGATCCTCCTGCAGCCCGGACTTTTTGAGGTATTCGGCGACGACCTGCGAGCCGGGAGCGAGCGAGGTCTTCACCCACGGCTTTACTTTCAGCCCCTTCTTCACGGCGTTGCGCGCCAGCATGCCGGCACCCATCATCACGCTTGGGTTCGACGTGTTGGTGCAGGACGTGATGGCGGCGATCACGACGTCGCCGTGGCCGAGATCGTGCTTGCGGCCGGCGACTTCCACGCGCTTCCCGAGTTCGCCGCCCTTGCCGAATTCCTTCTCCAGTGCGACCGCGAAACCGGCCTTGGCCTCGCGCAGCAGCACGCGATCCTGCGGCCGCTTCGGGCCGGCAAGCGACGGCTCGACACTGCCGAGGTCGAGTTCCAGCGTATCGGTGAACACCGGGTCGGGAGAGTCCTTGGTGCGGAACAGGCCCTGCGCCTTGGCATAGGCCTCCACCAGGGCGACGCGCGCGGCCGGACGGCCGGTCGCTTCCAGGTAGCGGATGGTCTCGTCGTCGATCGGGAAGAAGCCGCAGGTGGCGCCGTATTCCGGCGCCATGTTGCCGATCGTGGCGCGGTCCTCCAGCGACATGTTGTCGAGGCCGGGGCCGTAGAACTCCACGAACTTGCCGACCACGCCCTTGGCGCGCAGCATCTGCGTCACCGTCAGCACGAGGTCGGTTGCGGTCACGCCCTCCTTGAGCTTGCCCGAGAACCTGAAACCGATCACTTCGGGCAGCAGCATCGAGATCGGCTGGCCCAGCATTGCGGCCTCCGCCTCGATGCCGCCCACACCCCAGCCGAGCACGCTCAGCCCGTTGACCATGGTGGTGTGGGAGTCGGTGCCGACCAGCGTGTCCGGATAGGCGACGCTCGCGCCCTTGCCGTTCGTCTCACCTTCAGTGCCGACGAACACCGTCTGCGACAGATATTCGAGATTGATCTGGTGGCAGATGCCGGTGTCGGGCGGGACCACGCGGAAATTGTCGAACGCGAGCTGCGCCCACTTGAGGAACTTGTAGCGCTCCTCGTTCTGCTTGTACTCCTCGTCGATGTTCTTCTTGAACGCTCCTGCGTTGCCGAAGAAATTGACGATGACGGAATGGTCGATGGCGAGATCCACCGGCACCAGCGGGTTGATCCGCGCCGGATCGCCGCCGAGGTGGCGCATCGCGTCGCGCATCGCGGCGAGGTCGACGACGGCCGGGACGCCGGTGAAGTCCTGCATCAGCACGCGCGCCGGGCGGAACGCGATCTCGCGGCTCGAGCTCCGGGTCTTCAGCCAGCCTGCCACGCCCTTGATGTCTTCCTTGCTGACCGAGCGCTCGTCCTCGTGGCGCAGCAGGTTTTCCAGCAGCACCTTCATCGAGAACGGCAGTTTCGCGATCCCGCGCAGGCCGTTCGATTCGGCAGCCGGCAGGCTGTAATAGGCGTAGCTCTTGCTGCCCACTTTCAACGTGTCACGGCATTTGAAGCTGTCGAGCGAGGTCATGACGGTTCTTTCATTCCAGTCGGCGGCTGCGGACGCGGGCGAAGAGGGCGGCGCGCTGGCGCGCGCCTCGCTAAACCGCGTCGACCTGAGCCAAGGCAGGGTGAAACGATGTGGCGCTTATAGGGTGTTTTTGCGCGCTCTGCCATATGTTTGGCGCGCGGCTGGGCGGCGCGGCCGCTGTCTTCGAGGGGCCGGCGGCCCACGGTCCGGCTTGGCTCGCCGGCCGGCGCCCTGATGCGACTTGCGGTCGAAGATCTGCGCTGCATCCGGGCCGGACGTGAGGTGTTCGCCGGCCTCAGCTTCACGGTTGCAGCCGGCCAGGCGCTGGTGGTGACCGGGCCGAACGGCGCCGGCAAGACCTCGCTGTTGCGGACCCTCGCGG
>DASWSO010000125.1:0-3949 GCA_036402635.1 Xanthobacteraceae bacterium | reverse complement strand
ATTCGAGCGATTGCCGAGCTTGTCCTTGAGCCGCTGAAAGTGCAGGGCGTTCACCTTCCCGTCCGGGCGAAAGCGCGGCATCAGGAAACAGGTAAGCCCGCCGGGCGCCTGCGCCAGCACCAGGAACGCGTCGCACATCGGCGCCGACATGAACCACTTATGTCCTGTCACCGTGTAGCCTTCGCCCGCCGGCAGGGCGCGGGTGGTGTTGGCGCGCACGTCGGTGCCGCCCTGCTTCTCGGTCATGCCCATGCCGAGGGTGAGCCCGTCCTTCTCCCACCACGGGCGAAAGCGCGCGTCATAGGTTCGCACCAGGATCTTCGGCAGCACGCGGTCGCGCACCGCCGGCTCGGCCGCCAGCGCCGCGACCGAGGCGCGCGTCATCGTGATCGGACAGAGATGCCCGGCCTCCACCTGCGCCGCCATATAGAAGCGCGCGGCACGCGCCACCTCCGATGGCGCCGCGGCGCGGCTTCCGTCCTCCTTCCAAGTGGAAGCATGCAGGCCGGCCGGCACGCTTTCCTGCATGAGCCGGTGATACGAGGGGTGGAACTCGACCGTGTCCCGGCGGAAGCCTTGCGGGTCGAAGCTGCGCAGCTTGGGCGGATTCTCATTGGCCAGTCGCGCGGTCTCCGCCATCTCCGCCGAGCCCCACCGCTGCCCGAAGCCATCGAGCGCCTCCGCCTGGACGGCCGCCCCGTTGCGAGCGACCGCGTCGCGCAGCGGCAGGTCGGCGGCATAGAGGTTCACGTCAACGAATGGCGGCGACTGGTTGACGACCTCATGCGTCTCGCGGACCGGCCCGGACATCGGCGTTTCCTCTCGCCTCAGCCTAGCACGGCGAACAGGCCCCGACCGTCGCTGGGAGAGCCGGATCGCGACGCTTGCCCCAGCCCGGCCACGCGCCTATAGAACCGGCTTTAATGAACATCCTGACGCGATCCTCGTTCGTTCTCAGCCGGCGCGACCTGCTGGGAATCGAAGGGCTTTCGGCTGAGGAGATCGAGGGGCTATTGGACCTCGCCGAGGAATTCGTCGACCTCAACCGGCAGATCGAGAAGAAGCGCACCTCGCTGCGCGGGCGCACGCTGATCAACCTGTTCTTCGAAGCCTCCACCCGCACCCAATCGTCGTTCGAGATCGCCGGCAAGCGGCTGGGCGCGGACGTGATGAACATGTCGGTCAATGTGTCCTCGGTGAAGAAGGGCGAGACGCTGGTCGACACCGCCATCACGCTGAACGCCATGCATCCCGATATCCTGGTGGTGCGTCACCACGCCTCCGGCGCGGTGGAGCTGCTCGCCCGCAAGGTCGATTGCGCCGTGGTCAATGCCGGTGACGGCGCCCACGAGCACCCGACCCAGGCCCTGCTCGACGCGCTCACCATCCGCCGCAACAAGGGTCGGATCGAGCACCTCACGGTGGTGATCTGCGGCGACATCCTGCACTCGCGCGTCGCGCGCTCGAACATCATCCTGCTTAACACGCTGGGCGCGCGCGTGCGGGTGGTGGCGCCATCCACCCTGCTGCCGGTCGGGATCGAGCGCTTCGGCGTCGAGGTCGCGCGCGACATGCGCGAGGGCCTTCACGGTGCCGACATCGTCATGATGCTGCGCCTGCAGCGCGAGCGCATGAACGGCTCCTTCGTTCCATCGGTGCAGGAATACTTCCACTACTACGGGCTCGACCAGTCGAAGCTCCGCTATGCCAAGCCGGACGCGCTCGTCATGCATCCCGGCCCGATGAACCGCGGGGTCGAGATCGATTCGGCTGTGGCGGACGGCGCGCAGTCGCTGATCCGCGAGCAGGTCGAGATGGGCGTGGCGGTGCGCATGGCGGTGCTGGAAGCGCTGTCGCGGACCCTGCCGAATGCGTAACGCCGAATGCGTCCGCGGAGCGAATATCTGACCCCCATGCTGCATGACCCGCGCCCGCTGCTGCTCGCCAATGCCCGCATCATCGATCCGTCGCGCGATCTCGACATGCATGGCGACCTGTTGATCGCCGACGGCATCATTCGCGACGCGCAGCCCGGCATCCGCGCCTCCGGGGTGCCGCAGGGCACCGAGATCATCGACTGCGGCAACAAGGTCGTCGCGCCCGGCCTCGTCGACATGCGCGCCTTCGTGGGCGAGCCCGGAGCCGAATATCGCGAGACGCTGGCCACCGCCAGCCAGGCGGCCGCTTCCGGCGGCGTCACCACCATCGTGTGCCAGCCGGAAACGTCGCCCGTGATCGACGATCCGGCCATCGTCGACTTCGTGCTGCGTCGCGCGCGCGACACCGCGGTCGTGCACGTGCATCCGATGGCCGCGCTGACGAAGGGGCTCAAGGGCGCGGAACTTGCCGAGATCGGCCTTCTGAAAGCCGCCGGCGCGGTGGCTTTCACGGACGGTGCCCGCAGCGTCGCCAACGCGCAGGTGATGCGGCGGGCGCTCACCTATGCGCGCGATTTCGATGCGCTGATCGTGCATCACACCGAAGACCACGACCTCGTCGGGTCCGGCGTCATGAACGAGGGCGAGTTCGCGGCGCGGCTCGGGTTGTCCGGTATCCCGAAGGCGGCCGAGACCATCATGCTGGAGCGCGACCTGCGGCTCGTCTCCATCACCGGCTCGCGCTACCACGCCGCCTCCATCAGCTGCGCCGAGTCGCTCGCCGTGCTGCAACAGGCGAAACGGAACGGCTTTGCCGTGAGCGCCGCCGCCTCGATCAATCACCTGACCCTGAACGAGATGGACATCGGCTCCTACCGCACCTTCTGCAAGCTGATGCCGCCTCTGCGCGCCGAGGCCGACCGCCAACACCTGGTGGAGGCATTGAATTCCGGATTGCTCGATGTGGTGATGTCGGATCACGATCCGCAGGACGTCGAGACCAAGCGCCTGCCATTCGCGGAGGCGGAACCGGGAGCGATCGGCATCGAGACGATGCTGGTCGCCGGGCTGCGGCTGGTGCACAGCGGCGACGTTGGCCTGCTGACGCTGCTCAAGGCCATGTCGACGCGACCGGCCGAGCTGCTGGGCATCGGCGGCGGCACCCTCAAACAGGGCGCACGCGCCGACGTGATCGTGGTCGATCTCGACGCGCCATGGGTGCTGGACCCGGCGGAGCTCAAATCGAAGTGCAAGAACACGCCGTTCGACAATGCCCGGCTGCAGGGTCGCGTCACCCGCACGATCGTGTCGGGGCGGACCGTGTACGAGTACGTTTGAGCTCGCGGCGGTACGCAGGCCGGCTGACGCATGAGCCAGATCCAGAACGGACGGACCACGCTGGCAAACGCGCTCGATCGCGCATCGACGTCCCGCCTGACGGTCGGCGTGACTGGTGCGGCTCGCGACAGCGCTCACACTGCACCTGACCGCACGTTGGGTCCTCGGGGGCCCTCAAATGACCTTTTTGCAAATCTACGCGTTCTTCCTCCTGCCGGTCAGCATTGCCGGATTGGACTTGTCGCGGCCGTCCTGCACAATTGCTCTCTGGCACGAACAAACCAGAAGCACGAACCCCGTTCCTGATCCGACGCCCCCTCACGCTGCATGCTCCACCCGATCAGCTGGTCGATAGCGCTGCCCTACTACGCGGCCGCGGTGACGTTCGGCTATCTGCTGGGCTCGATTCCGTTCGGGCTCATTCTGACCAGGTTCGCCGGCACGGCCGATCTCCGCAGCATCGGCTCCGGCAATATCGGCGCCACCAACGTGCTGCGCACCGGCCGCAAAGGGCTCGCGGCTGCGACGCTGCTGCTCGATCTGCTGAAGGGCACCGCGGCCGTGCTGATCATGGACGCGATCTGGGGCCGTGATCACGCGTTGCTGGCCGGGATCGGTGCGTTCCTCGGTCATCTTTTCCCGCTCTGGCTGAAGTTCCGGGGCGGCAAGGGGGTGGCGACCTATCTCGGCGTGCTGCTCGGCGCCGCATGGCCGGCGGCGCTGGCTTTCGGCGG
>DASWSO010000124.1:0-5157 GCA_036402635.1 Xanthobacteraceae bacterium | reverse complement strand
GGCGCCGGCTCGCGAATGTCGTTCCACTTCTGCCCGGCGGCCGGAATGCCGATCCAGCGATGCACGCCGCGCTCGCACTCCTGCACCAGCGGGAAATAAAGCGTGCGGTCCGCCGCATCGGGCAGCTTCATCACCAGCCCGAACGTGTCGTACATGCTGTCCGGCAGCGGCCCGCCGCGCCAGGTGACCTCGTCCACGGTGTCGCTGATCATAGTGCCGTGGCCGGCGTCGATCGGCTTCTCCAACTTGCGCTTGGAGATGCTGATCTCCCAGCCCGGCTTGAGCTGCGGCTTCACCGCGATCACGCCGTCCGGAATCTTGATCCGCACCGCCACCGTGGCGGTGCCCTCGCAACCGTGCGGCACCGTGAAGGCGGTCTGCACGTAGGCGCCCGCAATGCCCTCGTTCGGCTGCGCCGTCACATGCGCGCGGGCGTCCGCGCCGGCGAGCGCGAAAGCCAGGGCGAACGCCGTGCCGGCACAAGCTCGATCGATCATCGTTCGCATCCTGCGCAGGAGAGGTCAGCGGCTTGCTTACACGGGCCGCCGCGGCGCGAGAAGCCGCGGCGCTTGTGTTTTGCGGCTCGATCCGCTTTGAGTGCAGCCGACTGTTTTCCCTCATGAATCGAGCCGCTGATGCGCCTTTCCCGCTATTTCCTGCCGATCCTGCGCGAGACTCCGAAAGAGGCCGAGATCGTCTCGCACCGCCTGATGCTGCGCGCCGGCATGATGCGGCAGGAGGCGGCCGGCATCTACGCGTTCCTGCCGCTGGGCCTGCGCGTGCTCAACAAGGTCTGCCAGATCGTGCGCGAGGAGCAGAACCGCGCCGGTGCCATCGAGCTGTTGATGCCGACCATCCAGCCGGCAGAGCTCTGGCGCGAGAGCGGGCGCTACGAGGACTACGGCAAAGAGATGCTGCGCATCCAGGACCGGCACGAGCGCGACGTGCTCTACGGCCCGACCAACGAGGAGATGATCACCGAGATCTTCCGCGCCTATGTGCGCTCCTACAAGGATCTGCCGCTCAACCTCTATCATATCCAATGGAAATTCCGCGACGAGGTGCGGCCGCGCTTCGGGCTGATGCGCGGGCGCGAGTTCCTGATGAAGGACGCCTACTCGTTCGACCTCGACGCGGCCGGCGCCCGCCACTCCTACAACCGCATGTTCATCGCCTATCTGCGGACCTTCGCCCGGCTCGGGCTGAAGGCGATCCCGATGGTTGCGGAGTCAGGCCCGATCGGCGGCAATCTCAGCCACGAATTCATCATCCTCGCCTCCACCGGCGAGAGCGAGGTGTTCTGCCATCGCGACTACCTCGGTTACGACGTGCCCGGCGCGGACGTCGATTTCGACTCGGCCGAAAGCCTGCAGGCGATCGTCGACAGATGGACCTCGCTGTACGCGGCGACCTCGGAGAAGCACGACGCCGCCGCCTATGCGGGCCTGCCGGCGGACGCGCAGGTGTCGGCGCGCGGCATCGAGGTCGGGCACATCTTCTATTTCGGCACCAAGTATTCCGAGCCGATGGGCGCGGTGGTCGCCGGACCGGATGGGGTCGAGCGGCCGGTGCATATGGGGTCCTACGGCATCGGCCCGAGCCGGCTGGTCGCCGCCATCATCGAGGCGTTCCACGATGACGCCGGCATCAAGTGGCCGGAGGCGGTGGCGCCGTTCACCGCCATCATCCTCAACCTCAAGCGCGGCGATGCGGCGACCGACGCGGCGTGCGAGAAGCTCTACACCGCGCTGGAGGCCAAGGGCGTCGACGTGCTTTACGACGACAGCGACCAGCGGCCCGGCGCCAAGTTCGCGAGCGCCGACCTGATCGGTATCCCGTACCAGCTCCTGGTCGGTCCGAAAGGGCTGGCCGAGGGCAAGGTCGAGCTCAAGCGCCGCGCCGACGGCTCGCGCGAATTGATCACGCCGGACGAGGCGATCGCGCGGCTGACGCGTTAAAGCTGTTCACGGCATCGCCGCCAGCGCGCGCCGCGCTGGCTTGAATCCGCCAGAATCAGATGAAATCCGCGAGCGTTGCCCCGACCGATCGGGCAGAGGGAAACCGGGACCGTCGATGAGTGCGCGCACAGGGACCCGGGCCTTCGCCCCGTTCGAGTGGATGCTGTCGCTGCGCTACCTGCGGGCGCGGCGGAAGGAAGGCTTCATCTCCGTCATCGCCGGCTTCTCGTTCCTCGGCATCATGCTGGGGGTCGCCACCCTGATCATCGTGATGGCGGTGATGAACGGGTTCCGCAAGGAACTCTTGGACAAGATCCTCGGTGTCAACGGCCACATCCTGGTGCAGCCGCTGGAGACGCCGCTCACCGACTGGGACGTGGTGGCGGAGCGCATCTCCGGGATCGCGGGCGTGCGCCTCGCGGCGCCGCTGGTGGAAGGCCAGGCGCTCGCCTCCTCGCCGTATCACGCCAGCGGCGTGCTGGTGCGGGGCCTGCGAGCGCGCGACCTGATGAAACTCCCCTCGGTCTCCAACAACATCAAGCAGGGCAGCCTCGAAGGCTTCGACCAGGGGCAGGGGGTCGCGATCGGCCGCCGGCTGGCGGACCAGCTCTCGCTGCGCGCCGGCGACAATCTCACGCTGGTGGCGCCGCGCGGCGCCGTCACCATCATGGGCACCAGTCCGCGCATCAAGACCTACAAGGTGGCGGCGGTGTTCGAGGTCGGCATGTCGGAATACGACACCGCCTTCCTGTTCATGCCGCTGCCGGAGGCGCAGGCCTACTTCAACCGCAGCGGCGACGTCAGCGCGATCGAGGTCTACACCGACGCGCCCGACCGCATCGAAGGCTTCCGCAAGCTGATCGCCGACGCGGCGGCGCGGCCGATCTTCATGGTCGACTGGCGCCAGCGCAATGCCACCTTCTTCAACGCGCTGCAGGTCGAGCGCAACGTGATGTTCCTGATCCTGACGCTGATCGTGCTGGTCGCCGCCCTCAACATCGTGTCGGGGCTGATCATGCTGGTGAAGGACAAGGGCCACGACATCGCCATCCTGCGCACGATGGGGGCGACCCGCGGCGCGGTCTTGCGGATCTTCCTGATCACCGGCGCGGCTATCGGCGTGGTCGGCACCCTGGTCGGCTTCGCGGTCGGGCTGGTGGTCTGCCAGAATGTGGAATCGATCCGCCAGTTCCTGTCATGGATGACCTCGACCGAGCTGTTCTCGCCGGAACTCTACTTCCTCTCGCGGCTGCCGGCCGACATGGACACCGGCGAGACCACCGCGGTGGTGATCATGGCGCTCACGCTGTCGCTGCTGGCGACCTTGTATCCGGCTTGGCGTGCCGCGCGCCTCGATCCGGTCGAGGCGCTCCGCTACGAATGAGGCCGATGCAGTCATCGATTCGCCTTCCGGAAGTACGCCGCGCGCCAGCCCGGCCTGCCCGGCAAGCTATCCGGATGTGAGGGCGGAGTGGACCAAAGCGCACCGGCGATCGATCTGCGGCATATCGAGCGCCATTACCGCCAGGCCGACGCCACCCTCAACATCCTTCGCGGCGCCGACCTGAAGGTCTGGCCGGGCGAGTCGGTGGCGCTGATGGCGCCCTCCGGCACCGGCAAGTCGACCCTGCTGCACATCGCCGGCCTGCTGGAACATCCGGACGCCGGCGAGGTCTACCTGGGCGGCACCGCGACCACGCATCTGCCGGATGCCGATCGCACCGCGCTGCGGCGCAGCCGCATCGGCTTCGTCTACCAGTTCCACCATCTGCTGCCGGAATTCACCGCGCTCGAAAACGTCATGCTGCCGCAGATGATCGCCGGCCTGGCGCGGCGGGAAGCCGCCGCGCGCGCCGCGGAACTGCTCTCCTACCTGGGGCTGAAGGAGCGGCTGACGCATCGTCCGGCCGAACTGTCCGGCGGCGAGCAGCAGCGGGTCGCGATCGCGCGCGCGGTCGCCAACGCGCCGAGCGTCATGCTCGCCGACGAGCCGACCGGCAACCTCGATCCGCATACCGCCGAGCACGTCTTCGCCACGCTGGCTCAGCTCGTCCATGCCTCGGGCTTCGCCGCCATCATCGCCACCCACAACATGGACCTGGCGCAGCGGATGGATCGCCGGGTGACGTTGCGCGAGGGCGTGGTGGTGGAGCTGGAGTGAGCGGTCTCCGCCCGTCCCTTGGTGAACGGAAGGTGAAAACCACCCACCGTTTTTCGGCGGTTATGCGGCCTGTTTTAGTTGTCGGCCTAACAGCTTAGCAGGAAGTCTGCGGCATAGTCCCGGTTCTCCAACACCACGCCAGGATGGACATCATGACCTATGCCAACGAGACCTTCCGCCGCTTTTTGAAGGATGACTCCGGTGCCACCGCCATCGAATACGGCCTGATCGCCGCCGGCATTTCGGTCGCCATCATCGCCGTCGTGCAGGGCGTCGGCGGCAAGCTCGTCTCGACCTTCACCAAGGTGGACAACGCGCTGAACTAAGCGCCGGTCACACTGTCAGTCTGAGCAAAGGCCCCGGCGGCGACGCCGAGGCCTTTTTCCGTTTCGTTAATCAACGGCTGGGCGCCACGCTTGACTCTAAAGAACAAAAGAAGAACAATGTTCCTCATTCGTTCTGGAGAGTCGTCATGATCCGAGCCTTCGTCGAAGAAGCCGCCGCACTGACGTCCTTGGCCCTGTTTCTCGGAATGATCGCCGTCTGGGCGCAGCTGATCACGGGCTTCTAGCGCCCGGCTCCGCCGATCGCGCCTGTCAGAACTCGTCAGGGCAGGGGTCCAGGACGTCCCACAGGTCGGGGCCGTTCTTGACGTGCTGCATCTGCGGCCTGAGACCGCCGCGCTTGTCGATCCAGCGCTTCAGCGGCGTCGGGTAGTAGGACAGGAGGTCGGCGGTACCGGCCGCGCTGGCGATGCGAATGCCGGCGGTCCAGCGCTTGTCGATGTACGCCTCGTGCACGCCGATGCTGGCGCGCGGGGTGACGCAGATCCGGTTGAGCGGGACGATCCCGAGCACCAGTGTACAGGCCGAATTGCAGATGCCGTCGATGATGACGCGTTCGCCGCGGTCGCGGATCTTGGCGTATTTGGCCTTGTAATGATCGACCAGGCCGCCGTGATCGCGGGTGACGCGGTAGTCGGCCCGACTCGCGGTGGCGGAAAGGCCACCCATGAGAATCACGCACACGAACAGGACA
>DASWSO010000123.1:0-3067 GCA_036402635.1 Xanthobacteraceae bacterium | reverse complement strand
CATCCCACGGCAACAACCGAGATCAAGCGAATGTCCAGCGAGGGTACCGTCCCGAGCGTCCCGACCGCGATCGCGCGCGGCCTCCTGGGGCACTGCCCGCGCTGCGGCGAGGGCCGCATCTTCGAGGGTTTCCTCACGGTGCGACCGGCGTGCCGGCGCTGCGGGCTCGACTTTTCGTTCGCCGATGCCGGCGACGGCCCCGCCATCTTCGTCATCCTGATCGCCGGCTTCATCGTCGCTGGCGCGGCGCTAATCGTCGAGTTCGCCTATGCACCGCCGCTGTGGGTACACGCGCTGCTGTGGGGACCGCTCACGGTGCTGGTCTGCCTCGGTCCGCTGCGCCCGCTCAAAGGTCTGCTGATCGCGCTGCAGCACCACTTCCAGGCGGCCGAAGGCCGGTTCGACCGCGGAGACCGGCCGTGAGTGACGTGCGGATGCCGCAACGGCGCGGCGGCATGGTTTTACCGGCGCTGCTGACGCTCGTCGGGCTTGTGGTGCTGATCGGGCTCGGCCTCTGGCAGCTGGAGCGGCGCGCCGCGAAGCACGAGCTCACCGCCAAGCTGGCGGAACGCCTATCCGGTCCGCCGGCGCCGCTGCCGCCGCGCGCCGGCTGGGACAAGCTCGACAAGGCGCAGCAGGAATACCGCCGCGTCACCTTCCCGGCCGAGTTCGAACACGAGCGGGAAGCGCTGGTCTATGCCGCCGCGTCGGCATTCCGGCCTGACGTGTCCGGCCCCGGATATTGGGTGTTCACGCCCGCACGCCTCCCAGGCGGCAGCGTTGTGGTCGTGAACCGCGGTTTTGTTCCGGACGGCAGACAGGATCCGAAGTCCCGGCCGGAGGGGCAGGCGACCGGCATCGTCGACCTGACCGGGGTCATGCGCTGGCCGGAGCCGCGCGGCAGCTTCACGCCGGCCGATGCGCCCGACCGGAACCTCTGGTTCCTGCGCGACCACCAGGCCATCGCGGAGCAGAAAGGCTGGGGGCCGGTGGCGCCGTTCTACATCGAGCAGGAGGCGCCCGCCGTCCCCGGCGGGCTGCCGAAGGCCGGGCGGCTGCAGGTCAACCTGCCCGACAACCACCTGCAATACGCTATCACCTGGTTCAGCCTGGCCGGGGCGCTGCTGGTGGTGTTCATCATGTGGATGCGGGCGCGCCGGCGCGAACCGCTCGGATAACCCCGGTCGGCCGTGCCGCCTTGTACCCGTCGTGCCGAGCCATTAGTTTGCCTCGACCCCTGAAGGACCGGACCCTTTGCGCTACGTCTCGACCCGCGGCGAAGCCCCGCCGCTCGGCTTCATCGATGCCATGCTGGCCGGCTTGGCGCGTGACGGCGGGCTGTATGTCCCGGAAAGCTGGCCGACACTGGCGCCACCGCAGATCGCGGCCTTAGCCGGCCGGCCGTACGCCGAAGTCGCGCTCGAAGTCATCCGTCCGTTCGCCTCCGGGCTGAACGAGGGACAACTCGCCCGCACCGCGCGCGAGGCCTACGAGGGGTTCCGTCATCCGGCGGTGACGCCACTCGTGCAAGTCGGACCCGGCACATTCGTGCTCGAGCTGTTTCATGGGCCGACCCTCGCCTTCAAGGATCTGGCGATGCAGCTGCTGGCGCGGCTGATGGACCAGGCGCTGGAAGAGCGCGGCGACCGTGCCACCATCGTGGTGGCGACCTCCGGTGATACCGGAGGCGCGGCAGTCGAGGCTTTCCGCGGCTGCCGGCGCATCGATCTCGTCGTGCTCTATCCGCAGGGACGCGTTTCCGAGGTGCAGCGGCGGATGATGACGACGCCCGACGACCCGAACGTCCACGCGGTCGCGGTCGAGGGCACCTTCGACGACTGCCAGGCGCTTGTGAAGGCGCTGTTCAACCACCACGCCTTCCGCGATCGCGTCCGGCTCTCCGCGGTCAATTCCATCAATTGGGCGCGCATCGTCGCGCAGGTCGTGTACTACTTCGTCGCCGCAGTGGCGCTCGGCGCGCCGCAGCGCCGGGTCGCTTTCACGGTGCCGACCGGCAATTTCGGCGACGTGTTCGCCGGCTACGTGGCGCTGCGCATGGGGCTGCCGATCGACCGGCTGGTGATCGCCACCAACACCAATGACATCCTGGCGCGCACGCTCTCGGCTGGACGCTACGAGATCCGCGACGTGGTGCCGACCGTCTCGCCCTCGATGGACATCCAAGTCTCCTCCAATTTCGAGCGGCTGTTGTTCGACGCCTACGGGCGCGACGCCAATGCGGTGCGTCACTTGATGGGGTCGCTGGCGCAGTCGCGCCGCTTCGATATCGCCGGTCCGGCCTTGAAGGCCATTCGCGCCGACTTCTCCGCCGATCACGCGAGCGAGGAGGAGACCGCCGCCACCATCCGCACGCTGCGCAAGGAAAGTGGCTACCTGGCCGATCCGCACACCGCGGTGGCGCTGGCGGTGGCCGAGAAGGAGGCGCGCGATCCGGCCGTGCCGATGGTCGTGCTCTCCACCGCACATCCGGCCAAGTTCCCGGACGCCGTCGAGGCCGCCTGCGGCGTGCGGCCGGAGCTGCCGGACTGGCTCGCTCATCTCGTTTCACGGCCGGAGCGCATCACCGTGCTCCCGGTCGACCAGAACGCCCTCGAACAATTCGTGCTCGCGGCGAGCCGCGCCGCACGAGAAGGAGCTGCCGCATGACCGTTGAAGTCACCCGTCTCCCCTCCGGCCTGACCGTGGTGACCGACGCCATGCCGAACCTGGAGACCGCCTCGCTCGGCGTCTGGGTCGGCGCCGGCAGCCGCGACGAACATGCCGACGAGAACGGCATCTCGCACCTGCTCGAGCATATGGCGTTCAAAGGCACGACGCGGCGGACCGCCCGGCAGATCGCCGAAGAGATCGAGGCGGTCGGCGGCGACATCAATGCCGCCACCAGCGCCGAAACCACCGCCTATTACGCCCGCATGCTGAAAGCCGACGTGCCGCTGGCGCTCGACGTGCTCTCCGACATCCTGTCGGATCCGAGCTTCGATGCCGACGAGCTCACGCGCGAGCAGAACGTGATCGTGCAGGAGATCGGAGCCTGCGAGGACACCCC
>DASWSO010000122.1:0-3365 GCA_036402635.1 Xanthobacteraceae bacterium | reverse complement strand
ATCGTGCGCTGGCTCGAGCTCAACGGCTATGCGCGCGCCTCGACCGTGCGGGAGCCGGCCGACTACGCCATCCGCGGCGGCATCATCGACCTGTTTCCGCCCGGGCACGAGCTGCCGATCCGGCTCGACTTCTTCGGCGACACGCTGGAGAGCATCCGCACCTTCGATCCGGAGACCCAGCGCACGATCGGGCAGATGCGCGCGCTCGACCTCGTTCCGGCGGCCGAGTTCCAGCTCACCACCGACACCATCCGACGCTTCCGCATGAGCTACGCGGAGGCGTTCGGCGCGCCCGCGCGCGACGATCTGCTCTACGAGGCCGTGAGCGAGGGCCGCCGCCATCAAGGCATGGAGCATTGGCTGCCGCTGTTCCACGGCGTCATGGACACGCTGTTCGATTACGTGCCGCAGTCGCCGATCCTGCTGGAGCCGCTGATCGAGGACGCCGCGCGCGAGCGGCTCGCGCTGATCGCCGACTACTACGACGCGCGCTGCAGCGCGCTGCAAGGCCCGCGCACCGGCCCGCCGTACAATCCGCTGCCGCCCGACCGGCTGTATCTCGCCGAGGCCGAATGGCGCGAGCGCCTCGCGAAGGGCGCGGTGGCCGCGCTCAACCCGTTCGCCGTGCCGGAAGCCGCCGGCGTCATCGACATGAACGCGCGGCAGGGCCACAACTTCACGGCCGAGCGGGCGGAAGCCGGCGCCAACGTGTTCGAGGCGGTGGCGAAGCACATCCACGCGCTGCAGGGCCAGCGCAAGCGTGTGCTGGTGGCGCTGTGGAGCGACGGCTCGCGCGAGCGCATGGGCAGCGTGCTCGCCGAGCACGGCGTCGCCAATCTCAACACTGTCGGATCGTGGCGCACCGCGCTGGCTTTGCCGCGGCCGGAAGTCGGGCTGGCGGTGCTCGGCATCGAGAGTGGGTTCGAGACCGACGACGTCGCCGTCATCAGCGAGCAGGATATCCTGGGCGACCGGCTGGTGCGGCCGCGGCGCGCCGGCCGCAAGGCGCAGGATTTCATCGCCGACCTGACCAGCCTCTCGGAAGGCGACCTGGTCGTGCATGTCGATCACGGCATCGGCCGCTTCGTCGGCTTGCAGGCGATCGAAGCCGCCGGCGCGCCGCACGACTGCGTCGAGATCCACTACGCCGGCGGCGACAAGCTTTACCTGCCGGTGGAGAACATCGAGCTCCTGAGCCGCTACGGCTCGGAAGAGACCACCGTGCAGCTCGACCGGCTCGGTGGCAGCGGTTGGCAGTCGCGCAAGGCGCGCATGAAGCAGCGCATCCGCGAGATGGCGGGCGAACTGATCAAGATCGCGGCCGAGCGGCAGCTACGCGAAGCGCAGCGCATGTCGGTGCCGCACGGCCTCTACGACGAATTCTGCGCCGGCTTCCCGTACGAGGAGACGGAGGATCAGCGCACCGCGATCGACGCCGCGATCGACGATCTTGCCTCCGGCCGGCCGATGGACCGGCTGGTCTGTGGCGACGTCGGCTTCGGCAAGACCGAGGTCGCCCTGCGCGCCGCCTTCGTTTCCGCCATGAGCGGCAAGCAGGTTGCCGTGATCGTGCCGACCACGCTGTTGGCGCGGCAGCATAGCAGGACCTTCACCGAGCGCTTCCGCGGCTTCCCGATCAATGTCGCACAGGCGTCGCGGCTCATACCCGCGGCCGAGATGAAGAACGTGAAGGCCGGGCTGGCGTCCGGCAATGTCGACATCGTCGTCGGCACCCACGCGCTGCTCGGCAAGACCATCAAGTTCAAGGACCTCGGCCTCGTCATCGTTGACGAGGAGCAGCACTTCGGCGTGGGGCATAAGGAGAAGCTCAAGACGCTGCGCGCCGAGGTGCACGTGCTGACACTGACGGCGACGCCGATCCCGCGGACGCTGCAGCTCGCGCTCTCCGGCGTGCGCGACCTCTCCATCATCGCGTCGCCGCCGGTCGACCGGCTGGCGGTGCGCACCTTCGTGGCGCCGTTCGACGACTTGGTGGTGCGCGAGGCGCTGCTGCGGGAGCGCTATCGCGGCGGCCAGTCGTTCTATGTCTGCCCGCGCATCGAGGATCTCGCCGGCGCCAAGGACTTTCTCGACCGGACGGTGCCGGAGGTGCGGGTCGCGGTGGCGCACGGGCAGATGTCGGCGACGGCGCTGGAAGACATCATGTCGGCGTTCTACGACGGCAAGTACGACGTGCTCCTGTCGACCACCATCATCGAATCCGGCCTCGACATCCCGACCGCCAACACGCTGATCGTGCACCGCGCCGACCGCTTCGGCCTGGCGCAGCTCTATCAGCTGCGCGGCCGCGTCGGTCGCTCGAAGATGCGCGCCTATGCGCTGTTCACGCTGCCGGCGGAGAAGACCATCACGGCGCAGGCGGAGCGGCGGCTGAAGGTGCTGCAGTCGCTCGACTCGCTCGGCGCCGGCTTCCAGCTCGCCTCCCACGACCTCGACATCCGCGGCGCCGGCAACCTGCTCGGCGAGGAGCAGTCCGGGCACATCAAGGAAGTCGGCTACGAGCTCTACCAGCAGATGCTGGAAGAAGCCGTGATGAGCCTGAAGGCCGGCATCGCCGAGCCGGTCGCGGACCGCTGGTCGCCGCAGATCACAGTGGGCACGCCCGTGCTCATCCCGGAGGAATACGTCGCCGACCTCAGCGTGCGGCTCTCGCTTTATCGCCGGCTCTCCGAGCTCGACGACGAGCGCGAGATCGACGCCTTCGGCGCGGAGCTGGTGGACCGCTTCGGGCCGCTCCCGGTCGAGACCAAGCACCTGCTCAAGATCGTCGGCATCAAGGCGCTATGCCGGCGCGCCAATGTCGAGAAGGTCGATACCGGCCCGAAGGGCGCGGTGCTGTCGTTCCGCGACAGCGCATTCGCCAACCCGGAGGGGCTGGTCGCCTACATCCGGGAGCAGGGGCCGGCGGCGCGCGTGCGTCCCGACATGAAGGTGGTGCTGTTCGACGACTGGGAGCAGCCGGAAGAGCGGCTCAACGGCACCGCCGCGATCCTGCGCCGCCTGGTCTCCATCGCGGAGCGCGCCAAGGCGGCGTAAGTTTTTTTCGCTAAGCCGCGGCTTCGCGCTTCTCGCGCTCGGCGACGCCGCGGTCGATCGCCGCGGCCAGATCGTCGGCCGGCTGCGCGCCGGAGACTGCCAGCAGCCCGCCGAAGATGAAGCACGGCACGCCACTGATGCCGGCCTCGGTCGCCTGCTGCGCCGCCTGCGTGACTTCCGCCACGTCGGCGTCGCTCGCCAGCAGGCGGCGCACCAGCTCGCCATCCATGCCGCAGTCGACGCCGGCCTGCACCAGCACCTCCGGGTCGGAGAGGTCGCCGCCTTCGAGGAAGTAGAGCTGCATCAGC
>DASWSO010000121.1:0-7147 GCA_036402635.1 Xanthobacteraceae bacterium | reverse complement strand
CGAGCTCGGGCTCGGCGACGCCGCCTATCCGTTCTGGACCGGCATCTTCCTGCCGCGGCAGACGCCGCGCGAGATTGTGGACCGGCTGCAGAACGAGGCGCTCAAGGCGGTGGCGGATCCCGGCGTGCAGGAGCGCTTCGCTAAGCTCGGCATTGACCCGTTCCCGCTCGGGCTGCCGGAGTTCGAGCGCTATTTCGCCGAAGATTTCGAGGCGACGCAGAAGCTCGCGCGCGAGGCCGGCGTACCGAAAGGCAATTGAGGCGCACTGCCTCAACCCATTCAGGGACGACAGCCGATGAGGCTTTGACGGACCGTCATTCCGGTCGGCCGCACGACCGAGGAACGCTCTTCCGGGAGTGGCGTTCACGCCGCAGAACCGCGCGCTCCGGATGCGCGCGCCTGACGCCGCTGGCGCCCTCCTCGAAACCGGAAGGACATTTCTCATGAGCGCGACTGGCCTCGACGTATTCGACAAGACCCTGCACATCACCAACACCTGGCTGGGCGAGATCATGGAGGTGCTCGGCCCCGACCGGCAGGTCGCCTGGCATGCACTCGGCGCGGTGCTCCGCCCCATACGCGACCGCGTCCCGCTGGCGGTGGCGGCGCATCTCGGCGACCAGCTGCCGCTGCTGGTGCGCGGGCTCTACTACGACCAGTGGCGCGGCTCCGCGACGCCGGAGACCTGGCGCTCAGCGGAAGAGTTCCTGGCCCTGGTGACCGCGGGGCTGCACGGTATCCGGCCGGTCGGCCCGGAGGACGCCGCCCGCGCCGTGTTCGGCGTGCTCAACCATCATGTGACGCCGGAACAGGTCGCCAAGGTGCGGGCAGCGCTGCCTGAGGCGGTTCGCCGGCTGTGGCCGGAAGCCGGCGGTCCCGCCGCAGCACGCAGCGCGGCGTAACGCGCTACTTCGCGGAGCGCCGCGTCGTTTGCGGCGCCGGCGGCTGCTCCCAGCCGAACACGCTGCGGCCGCCGAGCGCATGCGAGCGGCCGAACTCCTGGTCGATCAACTCCGGCACCGACGGCCCGGCGGCGTGACGCTCGAGTTCGCGCGCCTGGTCGTCGAGCCGCTTCAACGCGCCGAGCTCTTCCTCGCGGCCGAGCTTGGCGCCCTGCACCGCCGACTTCAGCACCCGGATGGTCTCGTCATAGACCCGCAGCGGCACCGGAAACGGATGCCGGTCCTTGCCGCCATGCGCGAACGAGAAGCGCGCCGGATCGCTGAAGCGGTATGGCGCGCCGTGCACCACTTCCGCCACCATCGCGAGCGCGCTCACCGTGCGCGCGCCGACGCCGGGCGTGAGCAGCAGATCCGGGAAGTCGACCGGCCCGCGCTCGGCCGCGGCCGCGAGCGTGCCGTGCAGCCGGCGCACCAGCACGTCCTTCGGCCGCACGTCGTGATGCGCCGGCATGTCGAGGTGGGGCAGCAGCGGCTGCGCCGGCGCGATGGCCGACGTTTCGTCGTGCCGCTGCAGCGCGGCGAATTCGCGCGCGATCGCGTCCGGCCCGAGCGACGCCAGCATGTCCACCTGTCCGCGCCGCGAAGCTTCGGCGCGATGGTCGGTGAGGTTGACGATGTTGCCCTGCCCCGGCCCGTCGATGGCGGCGTGCGGCTCGTCGACGAAGCTCTTCAGGCCCTCCGATAGCCAATGATAGCGGCGCGCCTGCTTGGCGGCGCCGTTCATGCCCTGCTGCACGACGACCCAGCGCCCCTCATCGGTGACGATGAAGCCGTGCAGGTAGAGATCGAAGCCGTCCTGCACGGCGGCGCTGTCGACTTTCGCCACCAGCCGGCTCGCCTGCGCCAGCGCGGCTCCGTCGAAGCCGACGCGTTCGCCGATCGCTGCAAGCTCGTGCGGCGTCTGCCGCGAATGCCTGCCGCGGCCGCCGCAGACGTGGATGCCGAGCTCGTTGCGCAGCGGAGCGAGCCCGCGTTTGAGCGCGCCGATCACGCTGGTGGTGATGCCGGAGGAATGCCAGTCCATCCCCATCACCGCGCCGAACGACTGGAACCAGAACGGATGCGCCAGCCGGCGCAGCAGCTCGTCGCGGCCGTAATGATGCACGATCGCCTCGGTCATGACGGCGCCGAGCCGGCTCATGCGGCTCGCGAGCCACGGCGGAACGCGGCCGCCGTGCAGCGGCAGATTGGCGGTTCCGGCTCGCTGCGCCATCGACGATCTCAGCGGTGGGTGACGCGCGGGTCGATCGGGGTCGCGCCGCGCATGCCGAGCATGTCCTCGATCAGCTTGGCGCCGGCGAGCACGCGCGCCTCGCCGCGTGGCGGGCCGACCACCTGCAGGCCGATCGGCAGCTCCTCGTCGGTGAAGCCGCACGGCAGCGACAGCGCCGGACAGCAGGCGAGCGTGATCGCATAGACGATCGCCAGCCAGTCGATATAGGTCTCGAACGTGTGTCCGTCGCAGGCCGCAAGGTAACGCTGCTCCACCGGGAACGCCGCCACGATGGTGGCCGGGCACAGCAGCAGGTCGTAGGTCTCGAAGAAGGTGAGCGCGCGCTGCGCCAGCGTAACGCGCTGCGCCTCCGCGCGGGCGATCTGCTCGACGCTGAGCGCCAGCCCCTTCTCGATGTTCCAGATCACCTCCGGCTTGAGCAGGTCGCGGTGCGCGCGCAACAGCTTGGTGCGGCTGACCGCGAAGCTCGCGGCGCGCAGCGTCTGGAAGCATTCGTGCGCCTCGGAGAAATCCGGATGCGCCTCCTCGACGATCACGCCGGCAGCGGCGAGCTTATCGGCGGCCGCGCGGGTGGCGGCACGCACCTGCGGGTCGACCGGCGTGATGCCGAGATCCGCCGAATACGCGACCTTGCGCGGGCGCCAGCCGGAGCGCGTCGACTGCAGGAAGCTTGTGGGCAGCTTCGGGAGCGAGAGCGGATCGACCGGCTGCTCGCCCGACATGGCGTCGAGCAGCAGCGCCAAATCCTCGACGTTGCGCGCCATCGGGCCTTCGACGCTGAGCGTGCCGTCGACCTGCGCGCCCGGCGTCTTGGCGACGCGACCGACACTCGGACGCAGGCCCACGACGCCGCAGAAGCTCGCCGGATTGCGCAGGCTGCCGCCCATGTCGGAGCCGTGCGCGAGCCACGCCATCCCGGTCGCCAGCGAAACCGCCGCCCCTCCGGAGGAGCCCGACGCCGAGCGCTGCGTGTTCCAGGGATTGCGGGTGGCGCCGAACACCTCGTTGAAGGTCTGCGCGCCGGCGCCGAACTCCGGCGTGTTGGACTTGCCGTAGATGATGCCGCCGTTGGCCTCGAGATTCTGCACCAGGATGTTGGATTTTTCCGGCACGTGATCCTTGAAGATCGGCGAGCCGTAGGTGGTGCGCACGCCGGCGACGTCGGTGAGGTCCTTGATCGGCACCGGCATGCCGGCGAGCGGCCCGCGCTCCGCCACCGGCTGCCGCATCAGCCGGTCGGCATGCGCCCGCGCGCGATCGAAGCAGAGCGTCGGCAGCGCGTTGACGTCCTGGTCCACCGCGGCGATGCGCGCCTCCAGCGCGTCGAGCAGGTCGTGCGGCGTCAGCTCGCCTGCGCGCAGCCGCTCCACCACGGCGCAGGCGTCCATCGCGATCAGCTGTTGGTCTTGCGGCATTTCCGTCCTCGTCCGATGCGGCGCGACTGTATGCAAGCCGCCCCGGATGGTACAGAGCCCGGTAGGGGAGCCGCCATGCACGCAGAGACACGCCCGCGCGAAGCCTTGACCATCCGCGGCGTCCGCACCGTCGCGGTCGAGGTGCCGATGCGGTTCGCGCTCGGCACCAGCCTCGCCACCATCCGCTCGGCGCCGCTACTGCTGATCGACATCACCACCGAGGAAGGCGTCACCGGCCGCACCTACCTGTGGTGCTACTCGCCGACCGGCGCCCGCGTGCTGGCGACCCTGATCCAGGACGCGGTGGCGCAGGTGAAGGGGCAGCCGGTGGCGCCGGTCGACATCGCGGCGGTGCTGGCGCGGCGGTTCGGGCTGGTCGGCGTGGTCGGGCTCGTGCGCATGGCGCTTTCCGCCATCGACGCCGCGCTGTGGGACGCGCTGGCGATCGCCGCCGGCCTGCCGCTCGCCTCCTACCTGGGCAGCGCGCCGCGCCGGCTGAAGGCCTACAACAGCAACGGGCTCGGCCTGATGCAGCCGGAGGCGGTCGCCGACGAGGCGGTGGCGCTGCTGGAAGGCGGCTTCAAGGCGGTGAAGCTGCGGCTCGGCCGCGACAGCTTCGCCGAAGACCTCGCCGCCACCCGCGCGGTGCGCCGGCGCCTGCCCGACGCGATCGAGATCATGGTCGATTTCAACCAGGGCCTCGGCACCGTGGAGGCGATCCGGCGTGGCCGCGTGCTGCAGGACGAAGGCATCAGTTGGTTCGAGGAGCCGATCCGGCACGACGACTATGCCGGCAACGCGCAGATCGCGCGCGAGCTCACGGTGCCGGTGCAGCTCGGCGAAAACTTCAACGGGCCGCAGGGCATGGCGGAAGCGCTGGCGGCGGACGCCTGCGACCTGGTGATGCCGGACCTCGCCCGCATCGGCGGCGTCACCGGCTGGCTGCACGCCGCCGGGCTGGCCGCGGCGCGCGGCATTCCGATGTCGTCGCACCTGTTTCCGGAGGTGAGCGCGCATCTGCTGGCCGCGACCCCGACCTGCCATTGGCTCGAATATGTCGACTGGGCCGGCCCCTTGGTGCAGGAGCCGCTGCGGATCGAGAACGGCGAGGCGATCATTCCGGACCGCCCGGGCTCGGGCCTCGTCTGGGACGAGCAGGCGCTGGCGATTTTTGTGAAGATGTAGCTTGAGCGGCACACGCGCCGTCATTCCGGGACCGCCGAAGGCTGTTCTACCCGCCGGCGGCGTCGATGCTCACCTGCGATTCGCTCAAGAGGCCGGCGAGCGCGTCGACCACGAACGACTTCACCGAGGCGGCGTCCTGGTTGGCCGGCGCCACGATGCGCACGCGGATGCTGTCGTCGACCTCGACCAGTTCGTAATCGGCGATCAGGCCCGAGTTCTTGTACTCGGCCAGCTGTTCGCTGATCTTCTCCATCGCTGCCGACATGAATACCCCGCCGCTTGCGGTCGACGGCATAGCACGGGCGCGGAGCGGCGCGAAAGCGTCTAGCGGCAGTCCTGGGCGACGCGGTCGAGCGCCTGCGCGAGCCCCTTGAGCGAATATTTGTCGGTCGTCTGCGTGCCGCGTCCCGACACGCCCTTGATGACGATCTCGGGCGCCTTGCGCATCGCGTCGACCAGGCGCGCCTCCTCGCTCACGTCCTTGAGCCAGGCGTTGTCGGCCTGCGTCTGCAGCGTGAACTTGCTGCCCGCAATCTCGGCGGAAGCCTCCGATCCGGCTTTCACCTTGTAGCCCATGATGATCGAGACCTCGTTGCGCACGCTGTCCGCCGGACGCGTGGAAACGAAGAAGAACACCGGATCGCGCGGCCGATTCGGCGGAATGGTCTGCGACGAGCCCGGCTGCGCCAGCGCGAAGCAGACCTTGCGGGCGCCGTTCTGCCCCGCATAGACGCCCCAGTCTCCGGATTGCAGGAGCAGCTGCGGCTCTTGCGCCGACGCGGGCGCGAGCGTCGCGGACACGACCACGCAGGCGAGCAGGCAGGCGGACGAGAGATGTTTCATCGGCTCCATGGCGCGGACGGCTGGCGGTCGAACGGACGGCCCCCATGAGTACCCGCTGGTGGCGCCATTGTGAAGGACCAAGCGCATGACCCGCAACGGTTATTCGGGCTGGCGAGGCGGCCGCCCGCATGCCACCCTGGAGCCCCGCGGCCCGTTCCTCGCAAGCAGTCATGCCATGAAAGCCATCCTCTGCACCCATTACGGAACCATCGATGAGCTCGAGCTGGGAGAAATCCCGGACCCGGTCGTGGCGCCCGGCCAGGCGGTGGTCGCGATCAAGGCGGTGGGGCTGAATTTCTTCGACACGCTGCTGATCGCCGGCAAGTACCAGACGCGGCCGGCGTTCCCGTTCTCGCCCGGGGCGGAATTCGCCGGCGTGGTGGAATCCGTGGGCTCGGACGTCACCGAGGTCGCGCCCGGCGACCGGGTGGTCGGCTATGTGGATGCGGGCGCGGCGCGCGAGCGCATCGCGGTGCCGGCGAAGTCGCTCGCCAAGCTCCCCGACAATCTCGAGTTCGAGCGCGCCGCCGCCGTCACCGTCACGTACGGAACCAGCTATTACGCGCTCAAGGACCGCGCCAACCTGCAGCCCGGCGAGAACCTGGCGGTGCTGGGCGCGGCCGGCGGTGTCGGGCTTGCGGCGGTCGAGCTCGGCAAGCTGATGGGCGCGCGGGTGATCGCCTGCGCCTCCTCCGACGAGAAGCTCGCCTTCACCAAGCAGCACGGCGCCGAGGCCACCGTGAACTATGCGCGCGAGAACCTGCGCGACGCGCTGCGCGCCCACACCGGTGGGCTCGGCGTCAATGCGGTCTACGATCCGGTGGGCGGGCCCTACAGCGAGCCGGCGCTGCGCGGGCTCGACTGGGGCGGCCGGCTGCTGGTGGTCGGCTTCGCGGCGGGCGAGATCCCGAAGCTGCCGCTCAACCTCGCTTTGCTGAAGAGCTGCGACATCCGCGGCGTGTTCTGGGGCGCCTGGACCCGGCGCGACCCGGCCGGCCATCGCGCCAACATGCGGCAGCTGCTGGACTGGTGCGCCGCCGGCAAGCTGTCGGCGCATGTCCACGCCACTTATCCGCTGGCGGAGGCGAAGCGCGCCCTGCACGCCATCGCCGACCGCCAGGTACTGGGCAAGGCGGTGCTGACGGTGTGACCCGGCATTGCAAGAAGCGCCCGTCATGCCCGCGCTGGTCGCGGCATGACGCGGAGAGGTGCTTGCCGCTCGCGTTTGCGGGCCACAGCGCCTATCTGTTAGGCCGGAAACCCTGATGACCGAGATCTCCACCATTTCGCCGTCCGCGCCGGCGTCCGCCGTACCCGTGCCGCTCGAGAAGACGGCGCTGGAGCGCTATGTCGCGCCCGAAAAGCCGTCGCTGATCGGCCTCGGCCGCGCCGAGCTCGCGGTCTCCCTGGGCGCGGTTGGCGTGCCGGAGCGCGACCGCAAGATGCGGGTGCAGCAGCTCTGGCACTGGATGTATTTCCGCGGCACCCGCGGCTTCGAGGAGATGTCG
>DASWSO010000120.1:0-13059 GCA_036402635.1 Xanthobacteraceae bacterium | reverse complement strand
GATCCCGCAGGACCGCCTCAATAAGCGTTGAGCATCCGATGGCCAAACGCAAGGGCGACGCCGGCCACCGGCTGGTCGCGCTGTTCCTCGATATGCTCAGCGCAGAGCGCGGCGCCGCCCGCAACACCATCGAGGCCTATCGCCGCGACCTTGATCGCCTTACTGCCGGGCTCGCGGCATGCGGCTCATCGGTAGCGGATGCCGGCACGACCGAACTGCGCCGGCATCTTGCCGACCTGACCGCCGAGGGCCTCGCGCCCGCCTCGCAGGCGCGACATCTCTCGGCGATCCGGCAATTCTATCGCTTCCTCTATGCGGAGGGGCATCGGCGCAACGACCCCGCGGCGGCCCTATCGGGCCCGCGGCGCAAGCCGGCGCTGCCGAAAGTGCTCTCGGTCGCCGATGTCGACCGGCTGCTGACGGTCGCGCGCGAAGGGGTCGACGATCCGGAACGCTCGCTGGCCGACCGGCTGCGTCGCTTTCGCTTGGTTTGCCTGCTGGAAGTGCTCTACGCCACCGGACTGCGGGTCTCGGAGCTGATCGCGCTGCCGGCGTCCGCGGCCCGGCAGGATGCCCGTATGCTGATGGTCCGCGGCAAGGGCGACAAGGAGCGGCTGGTGCCGCTCAACAATGCGGCCCGCCAGTCCATGGTGGACTACCTGGCGCTACGCGAAGCCGCCGGGCTTGAGCGGTCGCGCTGGCTGTTTCCGTCGTTCGGCGAGAACGGCCATCTGACCCGCCAGCATTTCGGCCGCGAGCTGAAGGCGCTCGCGGCCGGGGCCGGGCTGCGGGCCGACAAGCTGAGCCCGCACGTGCTGCGCCATGCGTTCGCCAGCCATCTGCTGCAGAACGGTGCGGACCTGCGCTCGGTGCAGACCCTGCTCGGGCACGCCGATATCTCGACCACGCAGATCTACACCCACGTGCTGGAGGACCGGCTCAAGAGCCTGGTGCGCGATCTCCACCCGCTGGCGGAGACGTGAACCGCGCCGTCATTCCGGGCTGGACTGCGCCCCCCGGAATGACCCGTGGCCGTGACCCTACTGACCCTACGGCGCAGTCGGCGGTTCCGGCGCCAGGATGCGGTTGCTGAACAGCCAGCCGGCGAGCGCGCCTGCGAGCGTCGGCACGATCAGGAAGAGCCAGACCTGCGCCAGCGCCTTGCCGCCGACGAACACCGCTGGCCCGAGACTGCGCGCCGGGTTCACCGACAGGCCGGTGACGTTGATGAACGGGAAGTGGAGCGCGAACAGGGTCAGTCCGATGATCAGGCCGGCCACTTCCAGCGTGGCGGTCGGGTTGGTGGCGCCGAGGATCACGATCAGGAAGATCAGCGTGGCGAGGAACTCCACCAGCAACGCGGCCCCGAGACCGTACTGCCCGAGATAGCCTTCGCCCCAACCGTTCTGGCCGAGGCCGCTGGCGCGCACGTCGTAACCGGCCATCTTGCCCTTCAGGATGATCACCAGGATACCGGCCCCGATGATGGCACCAAGGAGCTGCGCCACGATGTACCCGATCCCCTCTTTCACGGGCATGCGCTTGGCCGTCATCATCGCGACCGTCACGGCCGGATTGATGTGGCAACCCGAAATCGGACCGATGCCATAGGCCATGGCCATGACTGCCAGGCCGAACGCGAACGCGATGCCGATCACGTCGACGAAAGAGCGCCCATCGACCTCCCCGATCGCCACCGCGCCGCAGCCGATGAGGACCAGCACGCCGGTGCCGATCGCCTCCGCGGCGTACTTCTTCATGCTGTTCCGTTGAAGTTCCATAGCGCTCGTCCCCCTGATTCGCTGATGATCAACATACGCCGAGTGCGGTCTCGGCGCATGGCAGGGCGGCGGAATTTTCCTGCCCGTGAGCAGGGGCCAAGCGGCACGGAAAGGATGCACCGCGGCGTCGCGGGGCCTTGCATCCAGGGGCCAAACCGCTATATTCAGCGGTGTCCGATGAGGATGTCTCATAACGCTCGGATTTGATCCGAACGGATATCGAGAGTGGGCCCCGGCCGGGACCCGCTCTTTTTTATTACCTGAAAGCCGGCCTCCGAAACTCATGACCGACGTCGTTGAAACGAGCCTCACCGAGCCGCGCCTGATTGCGGAGCAGGGCACCGCCGCGCGCGTCGCTTCCGTGGCGGCGCCGGTGCTGGAAGCGCTCGGTTACCGGTTGGTGCGCGTTCGCGTCTCCGGCGCGGACGGCTGCACCGTGCAGATCATGGCGGAGCGGCCGGACGGCACCATGCTGATCGAGGACTGCGAGGCCGCCTCGCGCGCGCTCTCGCCAGTGTTCGACGAAGCCGATCCGATCGAGGCGGCGTACCGGTTGGAGATGTCCTCGCCAGGCATCGACCGGCCGCTGGCGCGACGGTCGGACTTCCAGCGCTACGCCGGGCATCTGATCAAGATCGAGATGGCGGTGCCGGTGGCGGGCCGCAAACGTTTTCGCGGCACGCTGTTGGGCGCCGAAGGCGAGAGCGCGCGCATCCGCCGCGACGATGTCGCCGCTGGCGATGAGGCCGACGTACTGCTGCCGATCGAAGACATGGCCGAGGCCAAGCTGATGCTGACGGATCAGTTGATCGCGGACTCGCTTCGTCGCGGCAAGGCGGCGGAACGCGCGCGCGCGGAGCAGGAAACCGGCGGCGCAGCCGCCGAAGCGGCGGAACCGGACACGGAACAACATCGTGGGGGGCCGGCCATGAAGCGGTCCGCCTCCCGTCACAAAGGAGAGTAAACATGGCGGCAGTCAGCGCCAACAGGCTCGAACTGTTGCAGATCGCCGACGCGGTCGCACGCGAGAAGGCGATCGACCGCTCGATCGTCATCGCCGCGATGGAGGATGCCATTGCCAAGGCGGCACGCTCGCGCTACGGCGCCGAGACGGACGTGCACGCGGAGATCAATTCCAAGACCGGCGAGCTGCGCCTCGCCCGCCACATGCTGGTGGTCGAGACGGTCGAGAACTCGTCGAACCAGATCAGCCTGGAGGATGCGCGCCGCCGCAATCCGGCGGCGCAGATCGGCGACACCATCGCCGACGCGCTGCCGCCGTTGGAATACGGCCGCATCGCGGCGCAGTCCGCCAAGCAGGTGATTGTGCAGAAGGTGCGCGAGGCTGAGCGGGACCGCCAATACGAGGAGTACAAGGACCGGATCGGCGATATCGTCAACGGCGTGGTGAAGCGGGTCGAGTACGGCAACGTGGTGGCCGACCTCGGCCGCGGCGAGGCGATCGTGCGCCGCGACGAGCTGCTGCCGCGCGAGGTGTTCCGCAACGGCGACCGCGTCCGCGCCTACGTCTACGACGTGCGGCGCGAGCCGCGCGGTCCGCAGATCTTTCTGTCGCGCACGCATCCGCAGTTCATGGCCAAGCTGTTCGCGCAGGAGGTGCCGGAGATCTACGACGGCATCGTCGAGGTGAAGGCGGTCGCCCGCGATCCCGGCTCGCGCGCCAAGATCGCGGTGATCTCGCGCGATTCCTCGGTGGATCCGGTCGGCGCCTGCGTCGGCATGCGCGGCTCGCGCGTGCAGGCAGTGGTAAACGAGCTGCAGGGCGAGAAGATCGACATCATTCCGTGGTCGCCCGACATTGCGACCTTCGTGGTCAATGCGCTCGCCCCGGCGGAAGTCGCCAAGGTGGTGCTGGAAGAAGATCGCGAGCGCATCGAAGTGGTGGTGCCGGATCAGCAGCTTTCGCTGGCGATCGGTCGCCGCGGCCAGAACGTCCGTTTGGCGTCCCAGCTCACCGGCTGGGATATCGACATCCTGACCGAACAGGAGGAATCCGAGCGTCGGCAGGCCGAGTTCGAAAACCGCACCCGCATGTTCATGGAGGCGCTCAACGTCGACGAGGTGGTCGGCCAGTTGCTCGCGTCCGAAGGTTTCAATTCCATTGAGGAGCTCGCATTCGTGGATCGCAAGGAAATCGCCTCGATCGAAGGTTTCGACGAGGAAACGGCTGACGAGCTGCAGACGCGCGCCCGCGACCATCTGGCGCAGATCGAGGCCGAGCTCGATGCCAAGCGGATCGAACTGGGCGTGCAGGACGAGCTGCGCAACGTGCCGGGCGTCACCACCAAGATGATGGTCGCGCTGGGCGAGAACGACGTGAAGACGATCGAGGATCTGGCGGGCTGCGCCACCGACGACCTGGTCGGCTGGAGCGAGCGCAAGGACGGCGAGACGGTGCGGCAGCCGGGCTATCTCGACGGCTTCGAGCTGTCGCGCGAGGACGCCGAGGCGCTGATCATGCAGGCGCGCGTGCAGGCCGGCTGGATCACCGAGGCCGATCTGCAAAAGCCTGCCGATGAGAGCCCCGCCGAAGAGCAGGCGGCGCAGGCCTGATGACGGTGGCTGCTCCAGGACGGGGTGCCGATGCTCGCGGCCGCGCTGGATGAGGAGACCGATGACGGGCCGCGCGACCGCGCGGCCGGAACGGAGCGGCTGTGCATCGTCACGCGGGTGGTGAAGCCGACCGCCGAGATGGTGCGTTTCGTGATCGATCCGGCCGGAGCGGTGGTGCCGGATGTCAGGCGCAAGCTGCCGGGCCGCGGCGTCTGGGTCACCGGCACCCGCGAGGCGGTGGCGAGCGCGGTGGCCCGAAACGCGTTTGCGCGCGGCTTCAAGAAGCCGGTGCGGACCGGGCCCGAACTGGTTAACGAGACCGAGCGGCTGCTCGAAGCGGCGGCGCTCGACGCCCTCGGTATGGCCAACAAGGCCGGGCAGGTCGTTTGCGGCTTCTCCAAGGTGGAAGCCGCGGTCGCGACCCCTGCGGCGGCGGCGTTGCTGCACGCCGCCGATGCCGGTTCCGATGGGGTGCGCAAGCTCTCGGGCGTGCTCCGGCGGCGGGATTTGCCCGACGGCGCAGTGGCGGTGATCGATGCGTTCGGGGGGGTGCAATTGGATTTGGCATTGGGCCGGTCAAATGTGGTACACGCTTGCGTGCTCGCCGGCCCCGCGAGCGAGAGTTTTCTCGCACGCTACGGCAGCCTTGCGCGGTTTCGCGGTTCCGCGCCGGTTGGCGGGGCGGCCGCGCGGTGCGAATAGCAGTGGCCGGACCGTTCTTTCGCACTCCGCTCGTAGGCAGCGGAGTCCGCAAGAACGACGGAATGGTGTTGTTGATCTCGGCGGCCCGTCACCGTCGAGGCTGGTGCGTGGAAACGGATTCTGAATGAGCGAAACCAAGAACCCCGGCGAGAAGACACTGAGCGTCCATTCGACCAAGACGCTGACGCTCAAGCGCGGCATCGAGCAGGGTGTCGTGCGCCAGAGCTTCAGCCATGGGCGCACCAAGCCGGTGGTGGTCGAGAAGGTCAAGCGGCGCACTGTCGGCGATAAGCCGGAGGGTGCGGCGCCGGCGAGCGAGCGCGTCGCCGCCGGTCTGCGGCCGACTGCGAAAGCCGCCGCCCCGGCTGCAGCCCCGGCTCCGAGCCGCGCTCCGGCTACGAGCCGGTCGCCCGCCACGCAGCCGGCGTCGCCGCGCCCGTCGGGCGTGGTGCTGCGCACGTTGACCGAGGAGGAGCGTAGCGCCCGCGCCCATGCGCTCGCCGACGCCCGCGTGCGCGAAGCCGAAGAGCGCAAGACGGCCGAGGAGGAAGCGCGTCGGCGTGCCGATCGCGACACGCGCGAGAACCGCGAGCGCGAAGCCGCCGAGGCGCGCAAGCGCGAAGAGGACGAGCGCCATCGTCGCGAGGAAGAGGCCAAGAAACGCGCCGAGCAGGAAGCCAAGAAGCGCTTCGGCGAGGACGAAACGAAGCCGAAGCCTGCCGCCACCACGACCACGCTCGGCGTTTCGAAGGTCGCCCGCGGCGCGATGGAGCCGGAGGAAGAGGAATCCAAGCGCCCGATCCGTCGCGGCCCCGGTGCCGGTCCGGTCCGCCCGGTGGTGCCGGCCAAGCCTTCGCCCCGTCCCGGTGCACAGAAGAGCCGCGGCCGCTTGACGCTCGTGACGGCGCTCAGCGCCGACGAGGAGCGTGAGCGTTCGGTCGCCTCGTTCCGCCGCCGCATGCAGCGCATGAGCGGGCACCGGCAGTCCGAGAACAAGGAAAAGATCGCCCGCGAGGTGACGATCCCGGAGACGATCACCATCCAGGAACTCGCCAACCGCATGGCAGAGCGGGCGGTCGATGTCGTGCGCCTGCTGATGAAGCAAGGCCATCTCGCCAAGAGCACCGACCTGATCGACGCCGACACTGCGCAACTGATCGCCGAGGAACTCGGCCATACGGTGCGCCGGGTCGCCGAATCCGACGTCGAGGAGGGTCTGTTCGATGCCGCCGACGCCGACGAGACGCTGCTGCCGCGGCCGCCGGTGGTCACCATTATGGGTCACGTCGACCACGGCAAGACCTCGCTGCTCGACGCCATCCGCCAGACAGACGTGGTTGCGGGCGAAGCCGGCGGCATCACCCAGCATATCGGCGCCTATCAGGTGACCTCGCCGTCGGGCACCAAGATCACCTTCATCGACACGCCGGGCCACGCCGCGTTCACGGCGATGCGCGCGCGTGGCGCCCGCGTCACCGACATCGTCGTGCTGGTGGTGGCGGCCGACGATGGCGTCATGCCGCAGACCGTCGAGGCGATCCAGCACGCCAAGGCCGCCCGGGTTCCGATGATCGTGGCGATCAACAAGATCGACAAGCCGGATGCGAAGCCGGAGCGCGTGCGCACCGAATTGCTGCAGTACGAGGTGCAGGTCGAGACGATGGGCGGCGAAGTGCAGGACGTCGAGGTCTCGGCCACCAAGAAGATGAACCTCGAGGGCCTGCTCGAAGTGATCGGCCTGCAATCCGAAATCCTGGAGCTGAAGGCCAATCCGAACCGCACGGCCGAGGGCACCGTGATCGAGGCCAAGCTCGACCGCGGTCGCGGTCCGGTGGCGACCGTGCTGGTCCAGCGCGGCACGCTGCGGCCCGGCGACATCATTGTCGCCGGCGCCGAGTGGGGCCGCGTGCGTGCCCTCCTGTCGGACACGGGCGCGCAGGTCGGATCGGCCGGCCCGTCCGCTCCGGTCGAGGTGCTCGGCTTCAACGGCACTCCGGAAGCCGGCGACCGGCTGGCCGTGGTCGACAGCGAAGCGCGCGCCCGCGAAGTCACCAGCTATCGCACGCACCAGAAGCGCGAGAAGCTGGTCGCGCGTGCGACCGGCATGCGCGGCTCGCTCGAACAGATGATGAGCCAGCTCAAGACCGCAGGCCGCAAAGAATTCCCGCTGGTCATCAAGGGCGACGTGCAGGGCTCGATCGAGGCCATCCTGGGTGCGCTCGACAAGCTCGGCACCGAGGAGGTCGGCGCACGCATTCTCTACGCCGGCGCTGGCGGCATTACCGAATCCGACGTGACGCTGGCGGAAGCCTCAGGCGCCGCCATCATCGGCTTCAACGTCCGGGCCCATAAGGAAGCGCGCGACGCGGCCGAACGGGGCGGGGTCGAGATCCGCTATTACAACATCATCTACGACCTCGTGGATGACGTGAAGAAGGCGATGTCGGGCCTGCTCGATCCGACGCTGCGCGAGACGACGCTGGGCACCGCGCAGATCCTGGAGATCTTCAACGTCTCCAAGGTCGGCAAGGTGGCGGGTTGCCGGGTGGTGGAAGGCACCGTGGAGCGCGGCGCCAATGTGCGGCTCATCCGCGACAACGTCGTCATCCACGAGGGCAAGCTCTCACAGCTCAAGCGCTTCAAGGATGACGCCAGGGAAGTGCTGGCTGGCCAGGAATGCGGCATGGCCTTCGAGTCCTATCAGGACATGCGCGCCGGCGACGTGATCGAGTGCTATCGCGTCGAGACGATCCAGCGCACGCTGTAAGGCCGCCGGTACCCTGCACGGGTCCATGGCCGGGCTTTGCCCGGCCATCCACGTCTTGCATTGAGGGTTGAAGGCGTGGATGCCCGGCATGAGGTTTGCGCTCGGCCGGCCATGACGACCGAATTTGTGGATATCGATGCCGAAACATCATCGCCCCGACATTGCCGCCGCCGGCCCGTCGCAACGCGCGCTGCGCGTCGGCGAGCTCGTGCGCCATGCGCTGGCGGAGATGCTCACGCGCGGCGACGTGCATGATCCGGTGATCGAGACGCACATGATCACGGTGCCGGAGGTGCGCATGAGCCCGGATCTCCGGCTCGCCACCGTCTATGTGATGCCGCTCGGCGGCCGCGACGAAAAGGACGTGCTGGCAGCGCTCGAGCGCAACAAGAAGTTCCTGCGCACCGAGATCGCGCACCGCGTGAACCTGAAGTTCGCGCCCGACATCCGCTTCCGCGCCGACGATCGCTTCGACGAGGCGGCGCGCATCGACAAGCTGCTGCATTCCCCCGCGGTCGCGCGCGACCTCGGCAAAGACAACGAGAACGATGACTGAAGTGATCGAAAAGCCGGCGGAAGCCGTAGCCCCGGGGCCGAAGCCGAAACGCATCAAGCGCGAGGTGGACGGCTGGCTGGTGCTCGACAAGCCGACCGGCATGACCTCGACCCATGCGGTCGCGGTGGTGAAGCGCGCGTTCGCGGCCAAGAAGGCCGGTCACGCCGGTACGCTCGACCCGCTCGCCTCCGGTGTGCTGCCGATCGCGCTCGGCGAAGCCACCAAGACGGTGCCGTTTGTGATGGACGGCCGCAAGACCTACCGCTTCACGGTGCGCTGGGGGGTCGAGACCGATACGGACGACGCCGAGGGTAAGCCGATCGCGACCTCGGACGCGCGTCCGGATGCCGATGCGATCCGCGCAGCCTTGCCGGCGTTCGTCGGCACCGTCATGCAGCTGCCGCCGCGCTATTCGGCCCTGAAGATCGCCGGGCAGCGCGCCTATGACCTCGCCCGCGAGGGCGAGGAGGTGGTGCTGGAGCCGCGCGAGGTGCGCATCGACCGCCTCGAGCTGATCGCCACCCCCGACGTCGACCACGCCGAATTCGCCGCCGAATGCGGCAAGGGCACCTATGTTCGGGCGGTCGCGCGCGATCTCGGACGCGCTCTCGGCACCCATGCGCACGTGGTGGCGCTGCGCCGCACCGCCGTCGGTACCTTCACGGAAGCCGACGCCGCCCGCATCGACCAGTTGCCGGCGCCGGACCAGGCGCCGCTCGCGCCCGACGCGTCGCTGCTGCTGCCGGTGGCGGCCGGGCTGACCAATGTGCCGAGTTTCGCGGTCAACCGGTCCGATGCCGCCCGCCTGGCGCATGGGCAGCCGGTGCTGCTGCGCGGCCGCGACGCCCCGGTGCTGACCGGCACGGTCGCGGTCACGACCGAAGGCCGGCTGGTGGCGCTGGTGGACGCGGCCGAGGGTGAGCTTTGCCCGCGCCGCATCTTCAAGACCGCCCGCGGCTGACCCCCGATCGGTCGGGTTGATGGCCGAGTTTGGGCTGGATTGCGGCTCCCCGCTCCTCTATAAGGTGCCGCATGCGCGCGAGCCAAGGCTCGCGCGTCGCATTAGGTGACCGCGCTGGACGACATCCCGGCGCCGGCCGCCACTGACGAAGCGCCGCGGCGCTCATCGTCTCAACTCAGAAAAACAGGAGAATGCGATGTCGATCACGGCCGACCGCAAGGCGGATTTGATCAAGGATTACGGCACGACCAAGAACGACACCGGTTCGCCGGAAGTCCAGGTGGCGATCCTTTCGGAACGCATCACCAACCTGACCGAGCACTTCAAGACTCACGTCAAGGACAATCACTCGCGGCGGGGGCTGCTGAAGCTCGTGTCGCAGCGGCGTCAGCTTCTCGATTTTCTCAAGCGGAACGACGAAGCGCGTTACCGCACGCTGATCGAGCGGCTCGGCATCCGCCGCTGAAGACGTTGGCGCGGCTCTTGCCGCGCGTGGTGCGCGGGCGCGGTGGTCGCGTCCGCGGAGAGTGGTGCCGGCCGTGGGGGCTGGCGGCCGCAAACCAGGCGACGCTGTCGCCTTGATGAAACGACGGACCTCGAAGCCCATGGCAGGATCGCCGGACGCTCGTCGGCATAGCGCAGTTGAGCGCGGCCGCAGCGTCTCGCCATCTTGCCCATGGACTTCGCGGCTCCGCGAACCGATGGAAGAAGACCGATATGTTCGAAGTCAACCGTGTGGGATTGGATTGGGGAGGACGCCGGCTCACCCTTGAGACCGGCAAGGTCGCGCGCCAGGCCGACGGCGCAGTGGTCGCCACTTACGGCGACACGACCGTTATGGCGACCGTGGTGTCCGCCAAGGAGCCGCGCGAGGGCATCGATTTCCTGCCCCTGACCGTCGACTACCAGGAGAAGTATTACGCGGCCGGCCGCATTCCGGGCGGCTACTTCAAGCGCGAAGGCCGCCCGACCGAGCGCGAGACTCTGATCTCGCGCCTGATCGACCGGCCGATCCGGCCGCTGTTCGCGGAAGGCTGGCGCAACGAGACGCAGGTGATCGTGAACGTGCTCTCGCACGATCTCGAAAACGATCCCGACGTGGTTGCTCTGGTGGCAGCCTCGGCCGCGCTGACGCTCTCGGGCGTGCCGTTCATGGGCCCGATCGGCGCGGCGCGCGTCGCCTTCATCAACAACGAATACGTCCTCAATCCGCAGATCGACGAGATGACCGAGAGCCAGCTCGATCTCGTCGTCGCCGGCACGCAGGACGCGGTGCTGATGGTGGAATCGGAAGCCAAGGAGCTCACCGAGGAGATCATGCTGGGCGCGGTGATGTTCGGTCACCGTCACTTCCAGCCGGTGATCGACGCGATCATCCAGCTGGCCGAAAAGGCCGCCAAGGAGCCGCGCGACTTCCAGCCGTCCGACTACTCGGCCCTGGAGAACGAGATGCGCGCGCTGGTCGAGGCCGACCTGCGGCAGGCCTATTCGATCGGCCGCAAGCAGGATCGCCACCACGCCGTGGAGGCCGCAAAGGCCAAGGCGATGGCGCATTTCCTCGCCGAGGGCGCCGCCGGCGGACCGTACGACAAGCTCAGCGTCGGCAAGGTGTTCAAGCAGCTCGAAGCCAAGATCGTGCGCTGGAACATCCTCGACACCGGCCGCCGCATCGACGGGCGCGATCTCAAGACCGTGCGTCAGATCCAGTCCGAGGTCGGCATCCTGCCGCGCACCCACGGCTCGGCGCTGTTCACCCGCGGCGAGACCCAGGCGCTGGTGGTGGCGACGCTCGGCACCGGCGAAGACGAGCAGTGGATCGACGCGCTGCACGGGACCTACAAGGAACACTTCCTGCTGCACTACAACTTCCCGCCGTTCTCGGTCGGTGAGGTTGGCCGCATGGGCGGGCCGCGCCGGCGCGAGATCGGGCACGGCAAGCTCGCCTGGCGCGCGATCCGTCCGATGCTGCCGCCGCACCACGAGTTTCCGTACACGATCCGTGTCGTCTCCGAAATCACCGAGTCGAACGGCTCGTCCTCGATGGCGACGGTGTGCGGCACCTCGCTGGCACTGATGGACGCCGGCGTGCCGCTGCGGCGGCCGACGGCGGGCATCGCCATGGGGCTGATCCTGGAGGGCGAACGCTTCTCGGTGCTCTCCGACATCCTCGGCGACGAGGATCATCTCGGCGACATGGACTTCAAGGTGGCCGGCACCGAGCGTGGCATCACCTCGCTGCAGATGGACATCAAGATCGCCGGCATCACCGAGGAGATCATGCGGGTCGCCCTCGGTCAGGCCAAGGACGGGCGGTTGCACATCCTCGGCGAGATGTCGCAGGCGCTCACCTCGGCGCGCGCCCAGCTTGGCGAGCACGCGCCGCGCATCGAGGTGCTGCACATCCCGGTCGACAAGATCCGCGAAGTGATCGGCACCGGCGGCAAGGTGATCCGCGAGATCGTCGAGAAGACCGGCGCCAAGATCAACGTCGAGGACGACGGCACCGTGAAGGTCGCTTCCTCCAAGGCGGAGTCGATCAAGGCGGCGATCAACTGGATCAAGTCGATCGCCTCCGATCCGGAGATCGGGCAGATCTACGAGGGCACCGTGGTGAAGACCATGGACTTCGGCGCCTTCGTCAACTTCTTCGGCTCCAAAGACGGCCTCGTGCACATCAGCCAGCTCGCGCCGCGGCGGGTGCAGAAGGTCACCGAGGTGGTCAAGGAAGGCGACAAGGTGAAGGTGAAGCTGCTCGGCTTCGACGACCGCGGCAAGGTGCGGCTGTCGATGAAGGCGGTCGACCAGACCACCGGCGAGGACCTCGAAGCCAAGGCGAAAGCCGAAGGCCATGCCGAGCAGCCGGACCAGCCGGCGACCGGCGCCGCCGAGTGATTTTGCGGCAGCGATGAACGAAAAAGGCGGCGCCCGGCGCCGCCTTTTTTATTGCGGGGCCGCGTCAGTGCCGTGGCTTGACCTCCCCCCACCGTCATGGCCGGGCTTGTCCCGGCCATCCACGGCTTTAGCTTTGGCTCACAAGGCATGGCGTGGATCGCCCGGCAAAGGCCAAGCATGACGAATTGGCGTAGGACGCTCGACAAAAAATCCATGACCGACCAAGACAGCATCCGCGCGGGCGAGGTGGCGGTGGCGCTGCCGAACGAGTTCGACGCCGGGATCTATTTCATCGGTCGCATCCGCACGCCGTGGATCCGGCGCGAGCAGTGCCCCAAAAACGCGCGCGAGTCGGACGCCGACTGCACCATCGAGGTCGACGCGCGCTGGCAGGCCGCGCTGCAGGACATCGAGACCTGCAGCCACCTGGTGGTGCTGTACTGGATGCACGAGGCGCGGCGCGACCTGGTGCTGCAGTCGCCGCGCCATTACGGCCGCCAGCGCGGCAGCTTCGCGCTGCGCTCGCCGGTGCGGCCCAACCCGGTCGCGCTCAGCGTCGTGCGGCTGGTCCGGCGCGAAGGAACGAGCCTCACGGTGCGCGGCCTCGACTGCCTGGACGGCACGCCGCTGGTCGATCTCAAGCCCTATTTTACTTCCACCGACGCCGTGCCGGACGCGGTGGTCGGCTGGCACGCCGGCCGCGATGGAACTCCGTCCGAAGAGCCGCGTTGAGAGGGCTGACGCCCGCGATTGCCCCCCGCTGGGTGTTGAGTGTTCAAATAGCCGGCCAGCATTGGCCGGCTATTTGCGTTTACTGGTGTGCTCT
>DASWSO010000119.1:0-6000 GCA_036402635.1 Xanthobacteraceae bacterium | reverse complement strand
TCGTCGGTGACGATGCCGTTGCCGCATCCTTCCACCCGCATCAGCCAGGATTCCGGCCGCTTCTCGGTGGCGGTGGCGCGCCAGCGCCCGCCGGCATCGCTGAGGCGTCCGTGCGCTCCCGGACCGACGCCGGCATATTCGCCGGCGCGCCAGTAAAGCAGGTTGTGCCGGCACTCGGCGCCCGGGCGCGCATGGTTGGAGATCTCGTAGGCCGGCAGTCCGCGCGCCGCGCAGACCTCCTGCGTCAGGTCGTAGAGGGCGCGGGCATTGTCGTCGTCGGGGATCACAAGCTTGCCGGCGGCGCGCAGCGCGAAGAACGGCGTGTCCGGCTCGATCGTCAGCTGATAGAGCGACAGATGCTCGGCCGCCTCGTCGATGGCGCGCGACAGTTCCGCCCGCCAGGCCTCGGCGGTCTGGCCGGTGCGCGCATAGATCAGGTCGAAGGAATAGCGCTCGAAGATCGAACGCGCGACCGCGACCGCGGCGAGCGCTTCCTCGGCGGTATGCAGGCGGCCGAGCGCGGCAAGGTCCTTGTTGTCCAGCGCCTGCACGCCGAGCGAGACGCGGTTGACCCCGGCTGCCCGGTAGCCGCGGAAGCGCTCCGCCTCGACGCTGGTCGGGTTGGCTTCCAGCGTCACTTCAAGGTCCGGCGCGACGCGCCAGTGCCGCGCGATCTCGTTGAGGATGGCGCCGACCGTCGCGGGCTGCATCAGCGACGGCGTGCCGCCGCCGAAGAAGATGGTCGAGACGGTTCGGCCGGGGGTGCGCATGGCGACACAGGCGAGCTCGGCCGCGAAGGCGCGCAGGTAGCGCGCCTCGTCGACCCCGGCGTGGCGGACGTGGCTGTTGAAGTCGCAATACGGGCATTTCGACAGGCAGAACGGCCAGTGCACGTAGACGCCGAACGGCGCCGGCGCTGCCGCCCGGCCGCTACCGTCCCGCTTTGGGGCAAGCTCAACGACCGCCAAGGCACATCTCCGCCAGCTTCAGGAAGGCGCGCGCCCGGTGCGACAGGCCGCGGCCGCGCGGCGGCAGCCCGTGCTTGTCCTCGCTGTCCATCTCGCCGAACGTCTGTGCGAATCCCTGTGGCAGGAACATCGGATCATAGCCGAATCCTTTGGTCCCGCGCGGCGGCCAGATCAAGCTTCCGTCGACCCGCGCCTCCACTTCCTCGACGTGGCCGTCCGGCCAGGCGACACAGAGCGCCGAGACGAATTGCGCGCGCCGCTGCTCGGGCCGGGTGGCCCGGCGCTGCTGCAATGCGGCTTCGACCTTCTGCATCGCTCCCGCGAAGTCCTTCTGCGGCCCGCCCCAGCGGGCGGAGTGAATTCCCGGCGCACCGCCGAGCGCCTCCACGGCCAGTCCCGAATCGTCGGCGAAGGCCGGCATGTGCGCAGCCTGCGCGGCGGCCTCCGCCTTGATGCGGGCATTCTCGGCAAATGTCGTGCCGGTCTCCTCCGGCTCCGGCAGGCCGAGCTCGCCGGCCGAGACCGCTTCCACTCCGTATGGCGCCAGCAGGTCCCGCATCTCGATCAGCTTGCCGGGATTGTGGGTCGCGATGACGACGCGGCCGGTGAGCTGGCGCGCCATCCCGGTCACATCACCGCGAGCTTCTGCAGCTCCACCAGCTTGCCGACGCCTTTGCGGGCCAATGCGAGCAGCGACAGCAGTTCCGCCTCGCTGAACGGCGTCTTCTCCGCCGTGCCCTGGACTTCCACGATGCCGCCGTTGCCGGTCATGACGAAATTGGCGTCGGTGTCGGCGGCAGAATCCTCCGCGTAATCCAGATCGAGCACCGGCGTGCCGGCGCTGATGCCGCAGGAGATCGCGGCGACGTGGTCGCGCATCGGATCGGTGCGCAGCATGTCGCGCGACTTCATCCAGGTGAGGCAGTCGGCGAGCGCCACCCAGCCGCCGGTGATGGCGGCCGTGCGGGTGCCGCCGTCGGCCTGGATGACGTCGCAGTCGACCGTGATCTGGCGCTCGCCGAGCGCCGAGAGGTCGACCACGGCGCGCAGCGAGCGCCCGATCAGGCGCTGGATTTCCAGCGTGCGGCCGCCCTGCTTGCCGGAACTCGCCTCGCGGCGGGTGCGCTCGTGGGTGGCGCGCGGCAGCATGCCGTATTCAGCGGTGATCCAGCCGCGCTGCTGGCCCTTGAGCCAGAACGGGATACGATCCTCCAGCGTGGCGGTGACCAGCACGAGGGTATCGCCGAATTTCACGAAGCAGGAACCCTCGGCGTATTTGACCACGCCGCGGTCGAGCGTGACCGGACGCAATTCGTCCGGCTGTCGGCGACTCGGCCGCATTACGTCTGCCTCTCAGTTTTGAATTGATGCACGCGCGGCTTTTATGCGGCGTACCGCTTCGCCACAAGTCCCGCACCGCGGCCGGCGACGTGCTTCCCGGCTCGCGTTACCCGCATGCCGGGTAGCTTGCGGCCGCGCCCGTGCGCCGCCGCCATGGCGTTTCGTACGCCAATGGCGCCTATGGGTCCACGGCCGAACGCGGACGGCGAGGTTGAATTATCGCGCGGGCATCGCCAACGTGAGGTCAGCAGGGGAGTAACTGTTCTGGTTTCCCATCACGACGTTCCCATCGGCAGCGCCCAGATCGGGCTGGCGCAGCTCAACGAGCGCACGCGCGAGATCTTCCGGCAGATCGTCGAGAGCTACCTGGCGACCGGGGAGCCGGTCGGCTCGCGCAACCTGTCGCGGCTGATCACCATGCCGCTGTCGCCGGCCTCGGTGCGCAACGTGATGGCGGACCTGGAGCAGCTCGGCCTGATCTACGCGCCGCATACCTCGGCCGGCCGGCTGCCGACCGAATTGGGTCTGCGCTTCTTCGTCGACGCATTGCTGCAGATCGGCGACCTGCCGGAGCAGGACCGCCGCGCCATCGAGGCGCAGGTGGCGGCTTCCGGCAAGACGCCGGACGCCGTGCTCAACGAGGCCTCCGGCATGCTGTCGGGCCTGACCCGCGCCGCCGGGGTGGTGCTGAGCGCCAAGTCGAACGTGCGGCTCAAGCACATCGAATTCGTCCGGCTGGAGCCCGAGCGGGCGCTGGTCGTGCTGGTGGCGGAGGACGGGCAGGTGGAGAACCGGCTGGTCGACCTGCCGCCGGGCCTGCCGACCTCGGCGCTCACCGAAGCCACCAATTTCCTCAATGCGCGCATCCGCGGCCGCACCATCGCGGACGCCCGGGCGGACCTCGAGACCGCGCTGGCGGCGAACCGCGCCGAGCTCGATGCGCTGACCCAGAAGATCATCGCGGCCGGGCTCGCGAGCTGGTCGGGCGGCGAGACCGACGACCGCAAGCTGATCGTGCGCGGCCACGCCAACCTGCTCGAAGACCTGCACGCGATGGAGGATCTGGAGAAGGTGCGGCTGTTGTTCGACGAGCTCGAATCGAAGCGCGGGGTGATCGACCTGCTCGGCCGCGCCGAGCTGGCCGAGGGGGTGCGCATCTTCATCGGCTCGGAGAACAAGCTGTTCTCGCTGTCCGGCTCGTCCACCATCGTGGCGCCGTATCGCGACGGTGCCGGCCGCATCGTCGGCGTGGTCGGCGTGATCGGGCCGACCCGGCTGAACTATGGCCGAATCATCCCGATGGTCGATTACACCGCCAAGCTGGTGACCCGGCTGCTGGCCGGCTGAGCGGGTCGCCCCGCCGGGTTTCGCGCAATGGCTTGATTTTTGCGCCCACACCCCTGATATCCCGGGCCAATTCTCAAATACATTCCTACCGACGGGAACTCACGATGACGGAGCATAACGCCGGCGCGCCCGAGCCCATGGCGCAGGATGCGGCGGACCTGCCGCTCGACGGCACCCAGCCGCAATCCGCCGACACCGAGGCGCTCGCCAAGGAAGTCGCCGAATACCGCGACCGCTGGATGCGGGCGCTGGCCGAGATGGAGAACCTGCGCCGCCGCACCGAGCGCGAGGTGGCGGACGCGCGCGCCTACGGGGTCGCCAATTTCGCCCGCGACATGCTGGCGGTCGCCGACAATATGCGGCGCGGCCTCGACCTGGCGGGGCCGGAGCTGCAGCAGGGCCAGACCCCGGCCGTGAAGGCGCTGGTGGAGGGCGTCGAGCTCACCGAGCGCGACCTGCTCAAGGCGCTGGAAAAGCACGGCATCAAGAAGCTCGAGCCGAAGGGACAGAAGTTCGACCCCAACTTCCACCAGGCGATGTTCGAAGTGCCGGATGCATCGGTGCCGGCCGGCACCATCGTGCAGGTGGTGCAGGACGGCTACGTGATCGGCGACCGCGTGCTGCGGCCCGCGATGGTGGGCATCGCCAAGGGCGGGCCGAAGGGCCCGGCGCCGGCCAACGACAATCCGCAATCCGAGGCGGCCGACCCGGCGCTCGGCAAGTAGTCAGCGCGGCTCCAGCCCGTCGCGCAGCTTGCGGAAGCGGGTGAAGGTCGCGTCCCAGCCTTCCTTGCGGGCGATACCGACGGCGCGCAGCGTCGCCCCGCTGCCGAAGCGGAGCCACTGCACGGCGTTCACGTCCACCCCGGTCTTGATGTCCTTGCCCTCGACCAGGATCTCGTAGCCCTGGCTGTTCATCAGCCGCAGCGGCTCCGCCCGCACGATACGGGCGTCGCGTAGGCCCGGAACCTCGCCGAACAGGCGTCGCGCGACGGTGTCGCGATCGCTCGCCTGCGGCGGCGGGCCGGGCACGATCGACAGCACGAACAGCGGCTGTTCCGACGCTTCCACGCTGTCGCTCGGTCCGTCGGTCAGCATGGCGGCGGCGCCCGGCTGCACCCGCACGATGCGGAAACCGGCGAGATCGTTGAGCGTGAACGGCAGCACCGACAGCTGCTCCTCGGCCGGGATGTTGCGGCGCACCGTCACGGTGCTCAGGGCGGCGCGCACCGTGTCGTCGGGCGCGGCATCCTTCACCGCCTCGGGAACCAGCACGGTCACCACCGCGGTGGTCTGGTCGGACTGCCCCACCAGCGTCCATTTCAGCACCGGCCCCTGCGGGCTTTCCTGCCGCCCGCTGAGCACGAAGCCGCGGCCTCCGCCCGGCAGCGTGATGTCGCGGCGCTCGACCGGAAACGGGCTTTGCTGCACGGCCGCCGCGGCTTCCTTCTCCAGCGGCTCGAACGCGTAGGACGGCAGATCGGCGAGCAGGATCGAGGCCTGCTTGTCGTTGTGCTGGAAGCCCACGAAGTTGCGGCTCACCACGAAGTCCGGCGGCGGCACCAGCCCGATCCGGGACGCCGGCGGATACACCGGCTCGGCCGCCGATGCGGCGCTGGCGAGCAGCGCGGCGGCGACCAGGGCCACGGATGCGCCCGCGATCAGGCGCGCGGCGGCCAGAAGGCGGCAGAAGCGGCGGCGGAAGCGACGCATTCGTTGGATCTCCTTGAAAACGCGCCCCGGCGTCATGGCCTACCGGCCACAGAACGCATGTGGGTGCAAGGGCAGGGCGCGCGCGCCTCGACCGGCTGCCGGGGAGGGCGGTGGTGCTCGATCATCCGGCATCTCGGGTTGTCCTTAAGGTAAATGCAACGCTATTGCGGCATTCATCGGTCCCGTCCGGCGGCTCGTACCCGGGCTCGGGGAACCCCCATGCTTCGTGAACCCACCCGCCAGCCGCATTTCCTGCTCCTGCTCGGCCTCGCCTGGGCCGCGGTGGCGGCGCATCTGCTGCTGGTGCATTGGCCGCAGACCGGCACCACCCTGCTCGACACCGACGACGCGATGCGGCTCGTGCAACTGCGGGATTGGCTTGCCGGCGGAGGCTGGTTCGACCTGCACCAGCCGCGGCTGCAGCCGCCCATGGGCTACGACTCGCATTGGTCGCGCCTGGTCGATGCCGGGTTGGCCGGCGTCTTGTTGCTGTTGGCCCAGTTCACGGACGCCTTTTTCGCGGAGCGGCTGCTGCGCGCGATCTGGCCGGTGCTGTGGCTGTTGCCGACCATTGGCGGGATGGCGGCGATCGCCTGGCGGCTCGGCGGGCGCCTGGCGGCGACCATCGCGCT
>DASWSO010000118.1:0-2295 GCA_036402635.1 Xanthobacteraceae bacterium | reverse complement strand
CAACTGCGTGTTCGACCAACTCACGCTTCTCGCCGCGCTGCGGCGCCGCCACCTCGACCTTGTAACCGCTCTTGATGCTGAGCGCCTCCGCGAGCAATGCGCAGTCGGCGAACGCGTGCGACAAAAGGATCAGCCGCGGCGGCGGCTTGTCCTCGTAGAACTGGCCGAGGAACGAGCCCAGCACCTCCTCGGGCGGCAGCGAGCGATCGGCGCGCGGGAAGTAGGCGCGGTTCCCCCAGTTCTGTCCGGTGCGGAAGAAGAACACTTCGATGCAGGTGAAACCGCCGTCCTGGTGCACGCCGAAGACATCCGCCTCCTCGACGTTACGCGGGTTGATGCCCTGCTGCGTTTGAACTGCAGAGAGCGCCGCCAACCGGTCGCGGTAGACCGCCGCACGCTCGTAGTCGAGCGCGGCGGCCGCCTGCTCCATCTCGCCCGCCAGTTGCTCCTTCACGGCGCGGCTGCGGCCGGACAGGAACGCGCGCGCCTCGCCCACCAAGCGGGCGTAATCAGGCGCCGCGATCTCGCCGGTACAGGGCGCCGAGCAGCGCTTGATCTGATGCAGCAGGCAGGGGCGCGTGCGGCTGTCGTACACCGCGTCGGAGCACGAGCGCAGCAGAAAGGCGCGCTGCAGCGCCGTGATGGTGCGGTTGACCGCCCAAGCCGACGCAAACGGACCGAAATAGGCGCCCGGCTGGTTGCGCGCGCCGCGATGCTTGAGGATCTGCGGCGCCCGCGCGTCGCCGGTGATCAGGATGTAGGGGAACGACTTGTCGTCCCGCATCAGCACGTTGAAGCGCGGGCGCAGCCGCTTGATCAGGTTGGCTTCCAGCAGCAGGGCTTCGGTCTCGGTGCGGGTCGAGACGAATTCCACGCCGGCGGTCGCCGCGATCATGCGGGCGATGCGTGCCTCGTGCCCGGTCGGGCGCAGGTACGATGCAACGCGCTTGCGAATGTTCTTCGCCTTGCCGACGTAGAGCACCTCGCCGTCGGCATCGATCATCCGGTAGACGCCGGGCGCCGCCGGAGCGAGCTTGGCATCGCGGGCGAGCGCCGCCCGGCCGGCCGCCAGCAGGCCAGCCACCTCCGTCGACGCGAGATCGAGTATCGCGTCGATCTGCGCCTCCGGAAGGTCGGCTTCCGCATCCTCTTCGTCGAGGACTGCCGCGGGGTCGGGGTGTTTCGGGTCGGTCATGGCCTAAGCTGGCGGCGCGAGCGGGCTCGCGGGAGCGGCCCGTTGGAGCCGCATGTCGTGCAATTAAGGGCTGGAGGGCCGCTGCGCGAGGGCCCCTACTCGTCGATACCCCACACGTCGGGGGTTTTCCAGGCCACATGCTGCCCGCCATCCACCGTGATCGTCTCGCCGGTGACGCTCCCGGCCGAAGCCAGATAGAGCACGGCTGCGGCGATCTCCTGTGGGGACGCAGCACGCTGCAGCGGCAGCGCGGCCGCCTGCCGGGCGAATGCCGTCTCGTCCTGGCGCGGGCTCGGCAGCGTCGGACCGGGCGCCACGGCGTTGACGCGGATTCGCGGCGCCAGCGCCTGCGCCATCATCACCGTCGCGCTGTGGAGCGCAGCCTTGGTGAGCGTGTAGGAGAAATGTTGCGGCACCAGCTTGCGCGCCCGCTGGTCGGTGATGTTGACGATCGAGGCGTCGCCACCGGCAGGAGCCTGTGCGGCGAACGCCTGCGCCAGAAAAACCGGCGCCGCCAAGTTGACGGCGAATTGCCGCTGCCAGCGCCCGAGATCGAGTTGGCCGAACGCGTCGCTTTCGAACTCCGACGCGTTGTTCACCAGAAGTGTCAGCCGGCCGACCTTCGCGGCCGCGGCCGAAATGATGCGCCCTACGCAGTCAAGTTGTGACAAATCGCCTGTGACAATGCCGCTGCGGACGCCGCCCGCGGTGAGCTCCGCCGCAAAGGTATGAACCTCCGGGCCCGCCGTGCGGGTGTGGATCGCGACGTCATAGCCGGCCGCAGCGAGCGCGAGCGAGATCGCGCGGCCGACCCGCACGGCGCCGCCGGTGATGAGCGCAGCGCGCCGAGGATGATCTTGCATGGATTTTCACGCAAACTGTTTTGGTGGGGCCTTCGGTGCCGCGATAGGCGGCCGGCAGTCATAGGCTTAAAGCAACAAATATTTCGCGGCGCGTTCGCGCCGCACCTGCTGCCGAACCGCGGCCAAGAATGCGGTGATTGCTAGCCGGAAATGACGAGGTTCACGGCCTTTGGCCCTTTGCCTTTCTTGTCCGGCTCGACGTCGAAGCTGATGCGCTGACCCTCATTCAGCGACTTC
>DASWSO010000117.1:0-3254 GCA_036402635.1 Xanthobacteraceae bacterium | reverse complement strand
TGACGTCGGCGTGCAGCGAGCCGCCATGGGAATCCATCGTCACCAGCAGCGGGCCGAAGCCGCGGATGCGGAACTGCCACAGGCTCTCGGGATGCAGGTCGTCGAGATCGACGTCCTCGATCGCCTCGATCCAGGTGGTCTGCAGCGCCGCGGCGCCGCCGACGACCGCCAGGTAGGCGCCGCCAAGCTCGCGGAACGCGGCCAGCGTCGCCGCCCCCATGCCGCCCTTGCCGATGATGATGCGCACGCCCTCGCGCTGCATCAGCGGCTGGGTGAAGCGCTCCATCCGCTGCGACGTGGTGGTGCCGATGCAGAGCGGCTCGTAGCCGGTCGGCGCCGCCGTGCTCGGCGCGGCTTTGGTGACGTTGGGCGCGGTATGGACGACGGCGTGGCCGTTGAGGTCGAGCCGGGTGGTGCGGCCGCGGTCGAACATGTGGATCAGCGTGGCGTCGCGGATGCCGAACAGCCGCCGCTCCAACGTCACGGTATCGCCGACGCGCAGTGCCCGAACTTGCGCCTCGCTCACCGGCATTTCGAGCAGGTGGTGGGTCATGCGCGGCGCATCTGCATCACCGAAACGCGATGCCGCCGGGCGTGATCACCGCATTGGCGCGGCGCGCCGAGTGGCATTGGATGTTCACCGCCACCGGGTTCATGGTGATGTGGGTCGCCGCCACCTCGACATGCACGCGGAACGCGGTCGAGCGGCCGCCCAGTCCCTGCGGGCCGATGCCGAGCTCGTTGACGGCCTCGCTCAGCTCGGCCTCGATCTTCGCGCCTTCGGCGTCGGCGCAGGTGGTGCCGAGCGGGCGCGTCGCCGCGATCTTGGCGAGATGCATGCAGAGATCGGAAGTGCCGCCGATGCCGACGCCGACGATGGTGGGCGGGCAGACGCGGCCGCCGAGCTCGATCACCTTGTCGATCACGAAGCGCTTCACCGCCTTCACGCCGTCGGCCGGGATCAGCATCTGCAGGAACGAGCCGTTCTCCGAGCCCGAGCCCTTCGGGATCATCTCGATCTCGACCGTCTCGTCGCGCCCGTCGAAGTCGATATTGATGATCGGGATGCGCACCCCGCAGGAGGTCTGCTCGTTCTTGCGGGTGACCGGATGCACCACCGAGGAGCGCAGCGGATGCTCGCGCGTAGCACGCTCGCAGCCGAGGCGGATCGCCTCCTTCATGGCGACGCCATCGAACGTCACGTTGCGGCCGATGGTGACGTTGTAGATCGGGATGCCGGTGTCCTGGCAGAGGAGGTTGCGGGTGCGCTCGGCGACCGCGATGTTCTCCACCATGGTGCCGAGCACGGTGCGGCCGGTGGCGTCGGTCTCGCTCGCCAGCAGCCGCGCGAAGCCGGCCTTCACGTCCGGCGGCAGCAGCTTCAGGGCGCGCACGTAAAGCTGTTTGGCGAGTTCTTCGACTTCGTTCGGGTCGAGCTGCATGGCTTCTATCCTAGATCACCAGCGCGAGCCCGGATACGACCAAAAGCGCCGCCAGAAGCTTGCGAAAGAGCCGGTCGTCGAGGTGGCCGTAGAGCGTCCAGCCGAGCAGCGCGCCAACGGCGAGAGGCGGCAGCGTCGCCAGGAACAGCAGCACCGAAGCGGTGTCGAGCGCCACCATCCCGACCAGCACCAGCGTCACCGACTGGGCGACGATGATGAACGGCTGGTAGACCCCGCGCGCGGTGTCCTTGGGCCAGCCGCGCAGCTGCGTCCAAATCGTCGGCAGCACGCCCGAATAGCCGCCGAGCCCGCCGAGCACCCCGCCGGCGACGCCGACCGCGGCGTCGGCGGCTTGTCCGCCGCCGGTGATCAGCGGCAGCCGCGGCGCCGCCAGCGCGTAGCTTCCGAACAGGATCAGGAAGATGCCGAGCGCGGTCTTCAGCGCGCCGGCGTCGCTGTGCGCGAGCAGCTGCACGCCGACCGGGATGCCGACCAGCCCGCCGGCGATGAACGGCCACACCCGGCGGCGGTCGATGTGGCGGCGCAGCGGCCACAGCGTGAACAGCTGCAGCAGCACGCTGCAGGCGACCACCAGCAGCGTCGAGCGTACCGGGTCGAGCACGTGCAGCCAGAGCGAGGAGGCGGCGAGCGCGAAGGCGAAGCCGGCGCCGCCCGACGCCACCGCGCCGACAAAGGCGCCGAGCCAGACGATGCCGAGCGTCGGCCAGCTGAACAGCGCGGCGCTCGCCGGATCAGCCCACATTGAGCAGGAACAGCAGGCCGAAGCCGAGCCCGGCCGCGAGGCAGGCCGAAACGGTGGCGGCGGTGCGGTCGCGCAGGCTGAGAAACTCGATCGCCAGCACGCGCAGGCCGAGCGCCAGGTGCAGCGCCAGCGCCACCACGACCGCGAATTCGGAGAACTTCACGGCCGGATTGTTGGTGGCGGCGAGGAACGTCTCCAGTCCCTGCGCGCCGTGGAGCGCGCTGCCGAGGGCGAGGAAATGCAGCGGCAGAAAGATCGCCAGCGCGATCCCGGACAGGCGGTGCAGCAGCGCCGCCACGAAGCCCGGCTGCCGGTGCGAGGCGCGGATCATGCGGCGTATACCGCGAACACCGCTCGCAGGCCGAGCGCCAGCAGGAGGAGCGCGACCGCGAGCATCGCGAGGTCCACGCCGCGGCCGCGTGCGCCACTCCATTCGCGGATGATGTTGCGCAGGCCGATCGGCGCATGCACGGCGACGGCGATCACGAATAGCGTGTAGAACGCCGCGAACGGCGCATTGCCGCGGGTGCGCCCGAGGATCTCGGCCGCCGTCAGCCCGCCGCGCACTGCATAGATGATGGTGGCGAGATGCACCGCGACCGCGACCGCGAGCACCATGGCGCTGAGGCGCTGGGCGAGAAACAGCCGTGCGCTCATTCCGCTCACCCGCCTCGCAATGCCTGCTTCAGCATGGCGCGCTTGAGGCCGGCGATCGCGTAGGTGGGCGCGATCTGCTTTGGGCAGAACGTGGTGCAGCTCATGTGCGTGTGGCAGGCCTGGCAACCGTCGCGGCCGGACACCGCCGCGACGCGCTCGGCATTGCCGCGGTCGCGCACGTCGTTGAGCAGCGTCCAGGCGCGGTTGAGCGCGGCCGGCCCGAGATACTCGGAATCCCAGGCGACCACGTCGCAGGCCGAATAGCAGACCCCGCAGCCGATGCATTCGATCCCGGCGTCCGCCTCAAGCCGCGCCGGCGTGGTCGGCGGCACTACGGCGAAATCCGGCTCCGCCTCGGCGCCCGGCTCGAAAAAGCCGCCCGCGGCGCGCCA
>DASWSO010000116.1:0-3083 GCA_036402635.1 Xanthobacteraceae bacterium | reverse complement strand
GATGTACTTGTGCACCAGGCTGCCGACCGACCCGGTCAGCCTGTCGCCGTCGCGCAGCGTGAACGCCGGCACCCGCAGATAGGGAGGCTCGTCGCGACTGCTGCGCAACTGGCTGAGCATGGTGACGGCGGGACATTGCGGCGTGGTCACGCGCCAGAGCCCGATGTCGGCCTCGAAACCCAACGCGCGCTTGAACGCTTCGTCGAAGGCGCGGAAGGGCGGCGCGGCCGCGCCGTAGCCCTCGATCTTCGCGCTGTTCTCAGTCACGGTGGTCGCCGCCACGAAGAAGCAGTCGCCGCCGTCGTAGCGCGCGATGTATTGCTCGATCTGCTGGACCCTCGGCGGCTTCGCCGGCTGCAGCGGCGGGGGCGGTCCCGGAGGCTGCGGGACATCCGCGGGCGGCGGGACGATCGTCGGTCCGTCGTTGGTTGCCGCGACCCTCTTCTTGGGGCCGAACAGGCCGAGCGGATCGTACCGGTATCCGGCCGCGCCGGCGCCGGCGAGCAGCAGCAGCGTCGCGGCGATCGCGATCCATTTGCCGCGCCGACGCGGCTTCTTCTCCGGCTTTACCGCCTCACGGCGCGCCTCGCGCGCGGTGCGGGGGCGCGGCTTGGCGGCCGGCGCCTTCTCCTCCAGCGGCCAGGCGATGACGGTCGCCATCGAATCCGGGCGATCCGCCGGGTTCGGCTGCAGCATGCGCTCGAGCAACGGCCGGAAGCGGGCGTCGACGGCGCCGAGGTCCGGCACCTTGCGGCGCTTTTCCACCACGTCGAGCTGGCTGCCGCCCATGTTGATGGGCTCGCCGGTCAGCGCTTCGGCAAGCACCAGGCCGAGGCTGTAGATGTCAGACTTCGCCGTCACGTCGGCGCCGAACATGCCGAGCTGCTCGGGCGAGACGTAGTTGTACTTGCCGGCAAATCCGCTGCCGATGACGGTGCCTTCGCCGCCCAGCCGGGTCGAGCGCGCAATGCCGAAATCGATGATCTTGGCCTGCGACATGTGCAGGCCCGAGATGATGATGTTGTCCGGCGATACGTCGCGATGGACGATGCCGCGCTCGTGCGCCGCCTGCAGCCCGGCGGCGATCCGGCGCATAAGCGCGCGCGTCGATTCGAACGAGAGCGGCCCGCTGTCTTGCAGCATGGTCGAGAGCGAGCGACCCTCGACGTATTCCATCGCCAGATAGGGGCACTTCAGGATCGGCTCGACCGTGAACACGTAATAGCGGACGATCGCCTCGTGATAGAGGTTGTGCAGCGCCGACGCTTCCTTGCGGAACAGCGCCAGCGCGGCGGCATTCTCCGCCATGTCGGGCAGCAGCACCTTGATCGCGACGACGTCACCGGTCTGGATGACGTGGCCGCGATAGACTTCGCCCATGCCGCCGGCCGCGATCAGCTCGTCGACTTCGTAGATGCCGTTGAGCTGCGTGCCGGGGGCGACCCGCGATGGTCGCGCCCAGGCGGGGGGAGCGCCTTGCATCGCGCTAGCCCCAGGTGTCCATGCGCCCGGCGGGCGTCATGCTGAAGCGCGGTGCCTGCGGGCGGTAGCGCACCACGACCACCGTGACGTTGTCGCGCGCGCCGCGCTCCAGCGTCAGCGCGACCAGCGCATCGCAGGCCTGTTGCGCCGGACCGGAGCCGACCGCCTGCAGGATCTCGGGATCGGTGACGTGGCCGGTCAGTCCGTCGCTGCAGAGAACGAACACGTCGCCGGGCCGCAGCATACCGTTTTCAAGTTCCAGCTCAGGCGCTTCCGTGACGCCGATGGCGCGGGTGATGACGTTGCGGCCTGGCCAGTTGCGGGCTTCCTCTGGGGTGAGCGCGCCGTTCTCCACCAATTGCTGGACCTGCGTATGGTCGCGCGACAGCTGCATGATCTCGCCGCCCCGCACCAGGTAGATGCGGCTGTCGCCGGACCAGACGCAGGCGTAGTGAGTGTCGAACGTCAGCAGCACCGCCAGCGTGGTGCCGATGACGGCGCCACCGCGCTCCTGCGCGATCTCCAGCAGCCGGGCATTGGCCCGCACCACCCGGTCCTCGCACTGGGCCAGCAACTCGCGGGCGGAGCGCGGCCGCACGATGGTGCCGAGCGCCTGCACCACGGTGGCGCTGGCGACGTCGCCGGCGTCATGGCCGCCCATGCCGTCGGCGACCGCCCAGACGCCGGTCGCCGGCTGCGCCAGGAACGCATCCTCGTTGCGCTCCCGCACCTTGCCCGGATGCGTGGCGGCGCCGGTGTCGAACGTCACGACGGCGTCCCGCATTCGTCACACACCCGCGGCGTACATGGATTCAGTGGCGAGCCGGCCAGTCAGCATATCGGCGAACAGGAATGCCTCCGGCATGCCGCGTGCGGCCAGCGCGACCGGCGCGTATCCTTCGCCGCCGATTGTCCACCAGAATGTCGCGGCTGCATAGACGCTGCGGTGATCCGCCACCCGCATCGTGCCGAACAGTTCCTGAAAGGGGCGCTCGCGCGCCGCTAGCGCCAGCACGTTCTGCACGCGCATGACCGGATCGTCCGGCAGCGCGACGCTCAGCTGGTCGGAGGGGACCCCGAGCCCGTCGAGACCACCCGAAGTGTCGTCGAACGTGGTTTCTTGATCGAGCGTCGAAAGCAGATAATCCTCGATCTGCGCGAACCAGTCTTCCTGTGGATTGAGCTCCGGCGGCGGGATCTCAGCGTTCTGGTCGGCGCAAACGAACAGCGTGAGCGGGAAGTAGCGGCCAACGCCGTCGAGCGAGGGCATGAACGCCCCCGTCACGGTCGTGCCGCAGATGTCGGCGCCGAGCCAGAAGCGCCAGATCGGCGCGGTGAGGAAGGCCTGCTGCCAGCCGCCGTCCAACGTGTTGCGGCTGGTCGCCACGCTCGACTGCATCCAGGGTTCCCACTTGTCGAGGAACGCGCGCGGCGCGTACAGCGCGATGAAGTCACGCTTGGACGGGAGCTTGCCGTAGAGTCCACATCGCATCGCCGCCTCATGTTCCGGTCGGGCAGCGGAATTCGCGCAAGACCCCGAGGTCGAGGGGGTTCTGCACGCCGGCGCTGATCTGATACTGCAGGTCGCGTCCGCCGACGAT
>DASWSO010000115.1:0-2135 GCA_036402635.1 Xanthobacteraceae bacterium | reverse complement strand
GATCTACGTGCACTTCCGCGACAAGGAGAGCTTGTTCGAGCAGCTGGTGCGCACCTCGCTCGCGCCCGCGATCGATTTCGTCGAGGCGCTGCCGGCGCTCGACATGCCGTTGCGCGAACTGGCCGAGCAGCTGTGCGCGTTCTTCGTGCGCGAGATCTGCGAGACCGAGCGCAAGGACGTGCTGCGCCTGATCGTGACCGAGGGCCCGCGCTTCCCGGCGTTGGCGCATATCTACTACCGCGAGGTGCCGGCGCGCGTGCTGCCGGTCATTCGCGCGGTGCTCGAGCGGGCGCATCGGCGCGGCGAGATCCCCGGTGACGCGCTCGCGCGCTTTCCGCAGCTGCTGATCGCGCCCGGCCTGGTCGGGATTTTGTGGAACTCCTTGTTCGAGCGCTTCGAGCCGCTCGACGTCGGCGCATTCATGCGCGCGCATATCGAACTGCTGTTCGGGCCGAGGCCGTCATGAGTATCGCCGCCGGTAGCGCTGCGACGCTCGGCTTCGCGGCCGCGCTCGCGCTCGGCGGCTGCAACGGCTCCGGCCCGCCGCGCTATCAAGGCTGGGTCGAAGCCAACCTGCTGTTCATCGGGCCGGACGAGGCCGGGCGGGTGGAAGCGCTCAGCGTGCGCGAAGGCGACACGGTGGCGGCGGGAGCATCGCTGTTCGGGGTCGATGCCGAGCTGCAGGCCGCCGACGTGCATGCCGCGACCGCGGCGGTGGCGGAGGCGCGCGCACGGCTGGCGCGGCTCGAAAACGCGCAGCAGCGCAAGGAAGAGATCGCGGTGCTGGAGGCGCAGGAGCGGCGCGCGCAAAGCGCGCTCGTGCTCTCCACCGCCGAGCTGGAGCGGCAGCGGGCGCTGTCGGAGAAGGCGATCGCCGCCAAGGCGCAGCTCGACATCGCGACCGCCAACTTCAACCGCGACACCGCGGCGCTCGACGAGGTGCGCCGGCAGATCGCGGTCGCCCGCATGCCGTCGCGCGACGAGGACATCGCGGCGGCGCGCCAAGCGCTGGCTGCGGCGGAGGCGAAGCTTACGGCGGCACAGACGCGGCTCGCCCGGCGACGTCTCGCCAGTCCGGCGGCCGGCTCGGTGCAGCAAGTGTATTATCGTGTCGGCGAGCTGGTGCCGGCGCTGCGGCCGGTGCTGGCGCTGCTGCCGCCCGGAAACGTCAAGCTGCGCTTCTACGTGCCGGAACCGGTGCTGGCCAAGGTCGGCAGCGGCGACCGCGTGCGGGTCGAGTGCGACGGCTGCCCGGCCGACCTGATGGCGCACGTCAGCTTCATCGCACGCACCGCGGAATTCACCCCGCCGGTGATCTACAGCCTGGAGGAACGCGCCAAGCTGGTGTTCCTGATCGAAGCATTGCCGGAGCGGCCGGATGCGTTTCGCGTCGGCCAGCCGATTCGCGTCACGCTCGAGATTAGCGCGCCGCGGTCATGAGCGCCGCCGACGTCGCCATCGACGTGCACGGGCTGACCAAGAGCTTCAACGGGCGCGTCGTGGTGCGCGACCTCTCGCTGCAGGTGAAGCGCGGCTCGATCTACGGCTTCCTCGGGCCCAACGGATCCGGCAAGACCACCACGATCCGCATGCTGTGCGGCCTGCTGACGCCGGACAAAGGGGAGGGCACCTGCCTCGGCTACGACATCCGCACCGAGGCCGACAAGATCAAGCTGCAGGTCGGCTACATGACCCAGCGCTTCAGCCTCTACCAGGACCTGTCGGTGCGCGAGAATCTCGAATTCGTCGCGCGGCTCTACGGATTGCCCAATGCGGCCGCGGCGGCGGGCGCGATGATTGGCCGGCTCGGCCTGCAGGGACGCGAGGCGCAGCTCGCCGGCTCGCTGTCCGGCGGCTGGAAGCAGCGGCTCGCGCTCGGCGCCTGCACGCTGCCGAACCCGCAGCTGTTGCTGCTCGACGAGCCGACCGCCGGCGTCGATCCGAAGGCGCGACGCGAGTTCTGGAACGAGATCCATGAGCTCGCGGCGCACGGGCTGACCGTGCTGGTGTCGACCCACTACATGGACGAGGCCGAACGCTGCCACGAGATTGCATATATCGCGTACGGCGAATTGCTGGTGCACGGCACCGTCGAGGAGGTGATCGCGCAATCCGCGCTGGTCACCTACACCGTC
>DASWSO010000114.1:0-2194 GCA_036402635.1 Xanthobacteraceae bacterium | reverse complement strand
TCGACATAGATCTGCGCCTGCTTGCGGATCGTGTCGAACTTCGAGAAGTAGGTCGGGATGAAGCCGTTGCGGCCGCAATAGCGCACCGAATCGTCGCTCTTCGAGGTCGCCACGAAGATCGGCGGGCGCCGCTTCTTGTAGGTGGGCGGCACCACGCTGAAGCGGCGCAGGTTGCCCTGCGCATCGACCTCGCCCTCGGCCCCGGCCTCGCTGGCGATGCGCGCCGCCGGGTAGCCCTGCACGCCGGTCTTCTTCGGGAACGGCGCTTGGTAGTAGTTGCCTTCGAGCTCGACCGAATCCTGCTCCCAGCAGCGCAGCAGCATGGCGACGCGCTCCTCGAAGATATCGCGGTTCTTCATGTCGTCGGCGCTGCCGTCGGAGACGGTGGCGACGGCGTTGGAGAACTGCCCGAGGATGTTGGTCCAGCGCGACTGATAGCCGCGCGCGAAGCCGACGAAATATTTGCCGCGCGTGATGTGGTCGAGGATCGCGGTCTCCTCGGCGACGCGGATCGGGTCCTGCGTCGCCATCACGTAGCCGAGCGCGCCGACATGCATGTTCTTCACCTGGCCGGCCCACCAGGCATTGAGGATGCCGGGGTTCGGACCGACCTCGTAGCCTTCCGAATGCAGGTGATGCTCGATGGTGGAAGCGCCCCACACGCCCATCTGGTCGGCGGCCTTGATCACGTCCATCCACTCATGCAGCACGTCCTGATACAGGTCTGCATTGCGGCCGAGCGGGCGGGTGCGCTTGCGGCCTTCCTCGCCATCGGCGGGAAGCATCGGATAGAGCTGCAGGATTACTTTCGGCCGCATGACGTTTCCTCTTTTTTGGATTGCCGGTTCGGAGCGGGAACCCCACACCTAGCGCAGCCGGCGGGCGCGGGCCAGTGCGCAGCACGCGCCCCCGCTGCGGCGATTCGCGCAGTGCTTGCAGCGCGCCGCCCCCACACGACCCGCATTGACCGCGTGGGGCCGAACGCGGCACACCGGCGGCCATGAACCAGGTGCAGCAGCCGCCGATCGAGATCGGCCTGACCGCGGCCATCGTCGCGGTCGAGGCGGAAGAGCCGGCGATCCTGATCGCTGGCGAGCGTTCGGCGCAGGACGGGTTCCGCGGGCTGCCGTTCGGCGCCTTCGATCCGCTGGCGCACCGCACCTTCGAGATGGGCTTGCGCGATTGGGTGGAAGCGCAGACCGGGTTGCGCGTCGGCTATGTCGAGCAGCTCTACACGTTCGGCGACCGCGGCCGCCACGCGCGCCCCGGCGACACCGGCCCGCACGTCGTCTCCATCGGCTATCTGGCGCTCACGCGTCTGCCGCAGAACGACGACGAGCTGCGCGTCACCGGCGCGGCGTTCGAGCGCTGGTATCGCTTCTTTCCGTGGGAGGATTGGCGCGCGGCGCGCCCGCGCATCCTCGACGACACCATCCTGCCGCTGCTCGACGAATGGGCCGCGTGGCCGGCGCGCGGCGGTTCCGGCCGCGCGGTCGGGCGGCGCGAGCGGCTGCGCCTCTGCTTCGGGCTCGACGGCGCGCCGTGGGACGAGGAAAAGGTGCTCGACCGCTACGAGCTCCTTTACGAGGCCGGGCTGGTCGAGGAGGCGCTGCGCGACGGCCGCGAGGCCGCGCTCAAGCGCAAGAGCCTGCCGGTGCTCGGCGACGCGCTGCGCTTCGACCACCGCCGCATCCTGGGGACTGCGATCGCGCGGCTGCGCGCCAAGCTGAAGTACCGGCCGGTGGTGTTCGAGCTGATGCCGGCGGAGTTCACCCTCACCGAATTGCAGCGCACCGTGGAGGCGATCTCCGGCCGCCGCCTGCACAAGCAGAACTTCCGCCGCGTCGTCGAGGCGGCGGCGCTGGTCGATCCGACCGGCGAGACCTCCACGGCAACCGGCGGGCGCCCGGCGGCGCTCTACCGCTTCCGCCGCGACGTGCTGCAGGAGCGCCCCGCTCCCGGCCTGCGGGTGGGTGGGCGCGCTTGAGCGTCTGACTTTCGGCGCCGACGCCGGACGCGTCGGGAGTGTCGGCGGCGAGATCGCCTTCCGCTTGCGGGATTCCAGCCGCGCCAGCCGTGCTATAGCTGCGCGGGCTTGGGGGCTGCACATGGAATTCGTCGGGCTGATCCTGCTCGCCATCGCGATTCCGATCGCCTGGACGGTCGGGTTCTTCGTTGCGATCGCGAACTCCAA
>DASWSO010000113.1:0-3789 GCA_036402635.1 Xanthobacteraceae bacterium | reverse complement strand
GCGCGGGTACGAAACAATTCGGCAGCTACCGGGAGAACTCCCACGACCTGCTGGACTCAAGCCGGAGTAGAAATCCAATGCAAAGATTGCGCCCGGTTCTGCTCGCCGTTGCGTTACTCGCATCTGCTGTCGTCTCCGCCGCGCCGATTCCGGCGTTTGCGCAGGCCGATTATCCGAACCGGGCGATCAGGATCATCGTGCCGATCCCGCCGGGCGCCGCCGCCGACACATTGCCGCGCGTGGTGGCGGAAAAGCTCTCGGCGAAATGGGGCCAGCCGGTCATTGTCGAGAACAGGCCCGGCGCCGCGCTGAACATCGGCGCCGAAGCGGTCGCCCGCGCGGAGCCCGACGGCTACACGCTGCTGGCAAGCCCGCCGCCGCCGATCTCGGTCAACCAGAGTCTCTATCCGAAGCTCGCCTTCGACCCGAACGCCTTCGTGCCGGTGACGATCATGGCGTCGCTGCCGAACGTGCTCATGCTGCACCCGAAGACTCCCGGGTCAAACCTCAACGAGCTGATCGCCTACGCCAAGGCGAATCCGGACAAGCTCACCTACGCCTCGGCGGGAAGCGGCAGCACACCGCATCTCGCCATGGAGATGCTGAAGTCGATGGCGGGCATCAAGCTGGTGCACGTGCCTTACAAAGGTCTGGCGCCGGCACTCACGGATCTTCACGCCGGCCACGTCCATATGATGTTCGACAATCTCGGCAACGCCTTGCAGCCGGTGCAGGCCGGCCGGCTGAAAGGTCTCGGCATTGGCAGCCCGAAGCGGATCGCGGCGCTGCCGAACGTGCCCGCCATGGCGGAGGCGTTCCCCGGCTTCGTGTCCGAGACCTGGTTCGGCGTCGTCGCCCCGCCGAAGACGCCGCCGGAGATCGTCGCCAAGCTGTCGGCCGCGATCCAGGAAGCGTTGAAGGAGCCTGACGTCGCCAAGCGTATCCTGGACATGTCGCTGACGCCGGTCGGCAGCTCGCCCGCAGAAACCGCCGCCTTTATCCAGGAGGACCGCGAGCGCTGGCGCAAGGTCATCACCTCCGCCGGCATCAAGGCGGAGTGACCGAGGGCCGCCCACGCGCGCTGGTGATCGGCGGATCGATCGGCGGACTGTTCGCGGCGAACCTGCTGCGGACGGCCGGCTGGGACGTGGCGGTGTTCGAGCGCACCACCGGTCATCTCGGCGACCGCGGCACCGGTATCGGCACCCGCGACGAACTGTTCGCGGTGATGCGCCGGATCGGCGTGCACATGGACGAGTCGAACGGCGTTGCGGTGCGCGGCCGCACCGGGCTCGGCCGCGACGGCGACATCGTGCATCGGCTGGGCGTGCGCTCTGTCACCAGCGCCTGGCCGCGCATCTGGCAGCCGCTGCATGAGGCGCTGCCGCCCGGCGCCTGGCGTGGCGGCATGGCGCTCATCGGCATCGAGCAGAGTGAGGGCAGCGTCACCGCGGTGTTCGCCGACGGCACGCGCGAGCGCGGCGATCTGCTGGTCGGCGCCGACGGCGTGCATTCCACCGTGCGCGCGCAGTTCCTGCCGGGGCTGAAGCCGGCCTATGCCGGCTACGTCGCCTGGCGCGGCGTGGTCGAGCAGCGGCAGCTCGACGCCTCGCTGCACGGGCTGATGTTCAACGAAATGATCTTCGGCTTCCCCGACGGCGAGCTGATGCTGTCCATCCCGATGCCCGGGCCCGAAGACGGTCCCTATCGCAAGCAGGGCCGCTGCCACTTCGTCTGGTTCCGCCCGATTGCCACGGATGCCCTCGCCGACCTCTGCACCGATGCGAGCGGCCGCCGGCACGGCCTGTCGATCCCCCCGACGCTGATCCGGCCCGAACTGCTGACCGCACTGAAGGCCGATGCGGACGCGCTGCTCGCGCCGCAGCTTGCGGCTCTGGTGAAGGGCACCGGGCAGATCATCCTGCAGCCGATCTTCGATCTGGAATCGCCGCAGGTCGTGTTCGGGCGTGTGGCGCTCATGGGCGATGCGGCTTTCGTGGCGCGGCCGCATGTGGCGACCGGGGTGATGAAGGCGGCGCTCGACGCCGAACGGCTCGCCAACGCCCTCGCCGGCCCCGCCAGCGATCTGGCAGGAGGCCTTGCGCACTACGACCGCGAAACCCGCCGCTTTGGCCAATGGCTGGTGGCGCGCGGCCGGCACATCGGCAGCTATTTCGAAGCACGCCATCTCGACCAGCGCCAGCGCATCGAGACCGTCATGCAGGAGTATGGCGCCGCCGGCATGGTCGACAACGAGCCGATCGCGGTGCGCGCCCGCGCCTAATTCGGCAGCGATCCCACAAAAGAAAAACGGCGGCGCCGAAGCGCCGCCGTTTCAATTCGTGTCTCAGCCCGATCAGTGGGCGGTTGTGATACCGGAGCTGTCCTCTTCGACGACCGCATCCACGGCTTCGACGGCCTTCGCCGCCTCTTCCCACTGGATCGGCTCAGGCTTGCGCACCAGAGCGCGCGAGATCACCTCGTCCATGCGCGACACCGGAATGATCTCCAGCGCGCTCTTCACGCTGTCGGAGATTTCCGCCAGGTCCTTGGCGTTCTCCTCCGGGATCAGCACGGTCTTGATGCCGCCGCGGTGTGCGGCAAGCAGCTTCTCCTTAAGACCGCCGATCGGCAGGATCCTGCCGCGCAGCGTGATCTCGCCGGTCATCGCCAGATCGCGCCGAACCGGAATGCCGGTCATCACCGACACGATCGCCGTGATCATCGCAACGCCGGCCGAGGGGCCGTCCTTCGGCGTCGCCCCTTCCGGGACGTGCACGTGGATGTCGCGCTTGTCGAACAGCGGCGGCTCGATGCCGAAGGCGACCGCCCGCGAGCGGACGTAAGACGCAGCCGCCGAGATCGACTCCTTCATCACCTCGCGAAGATTGCCGGTTACGGTCATCTTGCCCTTGCCGGGCATCATCGCGCCTTCGATGGTGAGGAGCTCGCCGCCGACATCGGTCCAGGCCAAGCCCGTGACGAGGCCGATCAGATCTTCCTCCTCCACCTCGCCGTAGCGATACTTCGGCACGCCGAGGTACTGGTCGAGGACCTTGGCATCGACCGTGATCGACTTCTTCTTCGAGAGGATCAGATCCTTGACCGCCTTGCGGATCAGGGTCGAGATCTCCCGCTCGAGGTTACGCACGCCGGCTTCCCGCGTGTAGCGGCGGATCAGCGTCTGCAATGCGTCGTCCTCGATCGACCATTCCTTGGCATTGAGACCGTGCTTGCTGACCGCGTGCGGGATCAGGTGCTTGCGCGCGATCTCGACCTTTTCGTCCTCGGTGTAGCCGGCGATCCGGATGATCTCCATGCGGTCCATCAGCGGCGCCGGAATGTTCAGCGTGTTTGCCGTGGTGATGAACATCACATTGGAGAGATCGTAGTCGACCTCCAGGTAGTGATCGTTGAAGGTGTGGTTCTGCTCAGGGTCGAGCACCTCGAGCAGCGCCGACGACGGATCGCCGCGGAAGTCCGCGCCCATCTTGTCGATCTCGTCCAGCAGGAACAGCGGGTTGGACGATTTCGCCTTGCGCATCGACTGAATGATCTTGCCGGGCATCGAGCCGATGTAGGTGCGCCGGTGACCGCGGATCTCGGCCTCGTCCCGCACGCCGCCGAGCGACACGCGCACGAACTCGCGACCCGTCGCCTTGGCGATCGACTTGCCGAGCGAGGTCTTGCCGACGCCGGGAGGTCCGACGAGGCACAGGATCGGGCCGGTCATCTTGTTCACGCGCTGCTGTACGGCAAGATACTCGACGATCCGCTCCTTGACCTTCT
>DASWSO010000112.1:0-2271 GCA_036402635.1 Xanthobacteraceae bacterium | reverse complement strand
ATCCCGGCGCGGCTCGACCGGCTGCCTTGGGGCCGCTTCCACACGCTGGTCGTGGTCGCGCTCGGCGTGACCTGGATTCTGGATGGGCTCGAAGTGACGCTCGCCGGCACGCTCGCTGGCGCGCTGAAGGCGAGCCCAGTGCTGCACTTCTCCAATGCCGACATCGGCATCACCGGCAGCGCCTACCTCGCCGGCGCGGTGCTGGGCGCGCTGTTCTTCGGCTGGCTTACCGATCGGCTCGGCCGCAAGAAGTTGTTTTTCATCACCCTCGCCGTCTACCTGATCGCTACCGCGGCCACCGCGTTCTCCTGGAGCCTGTGGAGCTTCGCGCTGTTCCGCTTCTTCACCGGCGCCGGCATCGGCGGCGAGTACGCGGCGATCAATTCCACCATTCAGGAGCTGATCCCGGCGCGCGTGCGCGGCTGGACCGACCTCGTCATCAACGGCAGCTTCTGGGTGGGCGCGATCCTGGGCGCGTTCGGCTCGATCGTGCTGCTCGATCCGGCGCGCGTCGATCCGGAGACCGGCTGGCGCGCCGCCTTCCTGATCGGCGCCGTGCTCGCCTTGATCGTGCTGCTGATGCGCACCTGGCTGCCGGAGAGCCCGCGCTGGCTGATGACCCACGGTCGCGCCGCCGAGGCCGAGCGCATCGTCGCCGGGATCGAAGCGCGGCTGCGCGCGGGGGGTCACGAGCTGCCGCCGGGGCCGTTCAAAACCGTGCGGCTGCGCACGCGCCGCTCCACACCGCTGAAGGAAGTCTTCAGCGTGATTCTGTTCGCGCACCGCACCCGGGCCGCCGTCGCGCTCAGCCTGATGGCCGCGCAGGCGTTCTTCTATAACGCGATCTTCTTCACCTATGCGCTGGTGCTGACCGACTTCTACGGTATCCCGGCCGACCGCATCGGCTGGTACATCCTGCCGTTCGCGGCCGGCAACGTGCTCGGCCCCCTGCTGCTCGGCCGCCTGTTCGACACCGTTGGGCGCCGTCCGATGATCGCGTTCACCTACATCATGTCGGGCCTGCTGCTCGCCGGCAGCGGCTATCTATTCCTGCACGGCGTGCTGACGGCGCAGACGCAGACGCTGGTGTGGATGGTGATCTTCTTCTTCGCCTCGGCGGCGGCGAGCTCGGCTTACCTGACGGTCAGCGAGACCTTCCCGCTGGAACTGCGAGCGATGGCGATCGCGATCTTCTATGCGATCGGAACCGGTATCGGCGGCGTCTTTGGCCCGTGGTGGTTCGGTGCGCTGGTCGACACCGGCTCGCGCGCGAGCCTCTATGCCGGATACCTCTTTGGCTCCGCGCTGATGATCGCGGCGGCGCTGGTCGCGTGGCGCTGGGGCGTCGCGGCGGAACGCAAGCCGCTGGAAGAAGTCGCCCGTCCGCTGGCATTCGCGGATTGAGTCGCTATACAGAACCGCCCGTTTCCAACGCCGATGCGAGACCATGCAGATTCCGAAGAACGACCCGTTGCGGCCGCTGCCGCTGCTCATCTTCTCCTCGCGCTGGCTGCAGCTGCCGCTCTATCTCGGCCTGATCGTCGCGCAGGGCATCTACGTCATCCTGTTCCTGAAGGAGCTGTGGCATCTCACGTCGCACTGGAACGAGTTCGGCGAGCAGCAGATCATGCTCGTCGTGCTCGGCCTGATCGACGTGGTGATGATCTCCAACCTGTTGGTGATGGTGATCATCGGCGGCTACGAGACGTTCGTGTCGCGGCTCAACCTCGAGGGCCATCCGGACTCGCCGGAATGGCTGAGCCACGTCAACGCCAGCGTGCTGAAGATCAAGCTTGCCATGGCGATCATCGGCATCTCGTCGATCCACCTGCTGCGCACCTTCATCGAGGCGGGCAATCTCGGCAGCGGCAAGACCGTCTACACCGAGACCGGCGTGATGTGGCAGACCATCATCCACTGCGTCTTCATCGTCTCGGCGATCGGCATCTCCTACGTGGACCGGCTGAGCCAGCCGGTCGGCGGTCACGGCCGCCATCACCGCAACGAGGGCGCCGCCCAGGTGATCGATTAGCTGATATCGCCTGGCCCCCCGGTTTCTTGAGGACGACGCCTACAACAGCCGGGGCGCGCGCTCGTCGTCGCGCATGACGCGATCGCCGGCCGCGATCGCGCCGCCGGAAATCACCTCCGCATAGACGCCACAGTCGGCGTGCCCGAGGTTCTGCAACAGCGTGTGCGGGATCGAAAGGTCGCGCTGCCCGGTATCGGGATCGACGTCGGTCGCGGCGCAGCGCGCGATGCGCTTGGTGA
>DASWSO010000111.1:0-2923 GCA_036402635.1 Xanthobacteraceae bacterium | reverse complement strand
ATGCTGGCGCTGCTGGTGGCGATCGCGTCGGTCGGCCCGATGTCGCTCAACATCGTGATGCCGGCGCTGCCGGCGATTGCGATCGCGCTGGCGACCGACGCCGAGACCGTGCAGCTCACGCTCTCGCTCTATCTCGTCTGCATGGCGGTGTCGCAGCTGATCGTCGGACCGCTGTCGGACCGGTTCGGCCGCCGGCCGGTGCTGATCGCCGGCCTGCTGCTGACGGTGCTGGCGAGCATCGGCGCGCTTCTCGCCAGCACCATCGCCGGGCTGGTGATCATGCGCGCGCTGCAGGCGCTCGGCGCCTCCACCGGCATCGTCAGCAGCCGCGCCATCATCCGCGACCTCTACGAGCGCGACCGCGCCGCCTCGATGATCGGCTGGGTCACGATGGTGATCATGGTGGTGCCGATGATGGTGCCGCCGCTCGGCGGGCTGCTTGCCGCCACGCTCGGCTGGCCGGCGATCTTCGCCTGCATCGCGCTGTTCGCATCCGCGGTGCTGGTCTGGGTCAGCGTGGACCTGCCGGAAACGCTGGCGGTGCCGGCCGGCGGCGGCGGCTTCGTGCGCTTCCTGCAGGATCTCGGGCAACTGCTCACCAGCCGCGCCTTCATCTGCTACGTCCTCTGCGGCGCCACCGGTTCGGCGCTGTTCTTCGCCTTCCTCGGCGGCGCGCCGCATGTGGTGGTGACGCTGATGGGCCGCAGCGCGTTCGAGCTCGGCCTGTGGTTCGCCACCGTCTCGTTCGCCTACATGCTCGGCAACTACGTCTCCGCCAACTACTCGATGCGCTTCGGGCTCGACGCCATGGTGGCGGCCGGCACGCTGGTCGGCATTGTCGGCGGCATTGCCGCGGTGCTGCTGGTGCTCGCGTTCCCGCACGGCGGGCCGGTGACGATCTTCCTGCCGCAGTGGATCACCGCCTTTGCCAACGGCCTGCTGCTGCCGAACGTGATCGCCGGCGCCATCAGCGTACGGCCGCACGCGGCCGGCACCGCCGCCGGCATCACCGGCTTCATGCAGATGTTCGTCGGCGCTGCCGCCGCGCAATGGGTGAGCCACCTGCTGGTCCCGGCAGAGACCGCGATGCCGATGGCGCTGATCATGCTCGGCGCCGCGCTCGCCTGCGGCGTCGCCAATCTCGGCCTGGTCGGCCTGCCGCGCCCGCCGCGTTAAGCTGTGGTTTCGCGGCCTTCGAGGCTTGACCGGCGCCGCGATCGCGCAATTAACTCTGTTCGCTACGCGTCATTGGCGCGTGTCGGCCGGCGGACGCTCTGCCGGAACCTAAGTACATGCTTCGCGTTGGTCACCCGGGCTTGAATAGGCGAGGACCTGAGCGATGTTATCGACTGTTCTTATTGTCATTTTGATCCTCATCCTGGTCGGCGCGCTGCCGAACTGGGGCTACAGCCGCGGCTGGGGCTACGGGCCGGGCGGCATCGTCGGCCTGATCCTGGTGATCGTGATCGTCCTCGCCCTGATGGGCCGGCTCTGATCGCACGGGCGTTGGGTTGTGCTGCGCGGGGCCCTGCCCCGCGCAAGGTCGTTCGTGCGCCATGGTGACGCAGCGCGCCGTCAGCTCCGGCCCGCGAGCTTCAGCCAGTCGTCCTCGCTGAGGATGGCGACGCCGAGTTCCCGCGCCTTGGCGAGCTTCGATCCGGCGCCCGGGCCGGCCACCACATAGTCGGTCTTCTTCGACACCGAGCCGGCGACTTTCGCTCCCAGCCGATCGGCGCTCGCCTTCGCCTCCTCCCGCGTCATCTTCTCCAGGCTGCCGGTGAACACCACCGTCTTGCCGGCGACCTCGCTGTCGCGGTGCACCTGTTCCATCGGCTCGACCGTGATCTCGTCCAAGAGCCGCGCCAGCGCTTCGCGGTTGCGCGGCTCCTTGAAGAACTCGACCACCGCCGCCGCTACCACGGCGCCGACGCCTTCGATCGCGGTCAGCTCCTGCCAGGCTTCGTTGCCCTTGTCCTTTTTGCCGCTCTCGCCTGCCTTCGGCGGCTCGGCCGCGACGGCGGCATCCTGCAGCGCTTCGATCGTGCCGTAATGGCGTGCGAACAGCCGGGCATTGATCTCGCCGACATGGCGGATGCCGAGCGCGTAGATCAGCCGGTTGAGCTCGATCGTGCGGCGCGCCTCGATGGCGGCAACGAGATTGCGCACCGAGGTCTCGCCGTAGCCTTCGCGCTCCCGCAACTGCGCGAGCGCGTCCGCATTGCGCGCGAGCGCAAAGATGTCGGCCGGCTCCCGGATCAGCCCATCGGCGAAGAATGCCTGCACCTGCTTCTCGCCAAATCCCTCGATGTCGAACGCGTTGCGCGACACGAAGTGGCGCAGCCGCTCCACCTGCTGCGCCGGACAGATCAGCCCGCCGGTGCAGCGGCGCACCGCCTCGCCGTCCTCGCGCACCGCGTGGCTGCCGCAGGCCGGGCACACGGTCGGGAATTCGTAGGGCCTGGAGTTCTTCGGCCGCTTCTCCAACAAGACGCCGAGCACCTGCGGGATCACGTCGCCGGCGCGCTGCACCGTCACGGTGTCGCCGACACGCACGTCCTTGCGGGCGATCTCGTCCTCGTTGTGCAGGGTCGCGTTCTGCACCACCACGCCGCCGACCGTCACCGGCTCGAGCTTGGCGACCGGCGTGAGCGCGCCGGTGCGCCCGACCTGGATCTCGATCGCGTTGACGACGGTGGTCGCCTTCTCGGCCGCGAACTTGTGCGCGACCCCCCAGCGCGGGAAGCGCGACACGAAGCCAAGCCGCTCCTGCCAGTCGAGCCGGTCGACCTTGTAGACGACGCCGTCGATGTCGTAGTCGAGCGTGGCGCGCTTCTGCTCGATCTCGCGATAGGTCGCGAGCATCTCGTCGACGCCGTGGCACACGCGCGTCAGCGGATTGACCGGCAGCCCCCACTTCCTGAAG
>DASWSO010000110.1:0-2761 GCA_036402635.1 Xanthobacteraceae bacterium | reverse complement strand
GCCGGCCAGGCGGTACGCGCCACCTGCAGGAACCTCAGGGTGATCTGCCAGTATGGATCGAGGCGGTCGGGAACCAGCTGGTCGAGCCGTTCCCACGGCACCTCCCGGGTGATCATGTCGTCGATCAGCCGCGCCAGCGCGTCGGCGAGGGCCAGCGCCGCCGCCGGCGTCGCCGCCACCAGCGGCGCGGCGCCGGCCTTCTGCACCTCCGGTGACCGCGACCATTGCAGGATCAGCTGCGCCAGCAGCAGCTTGCGGTCCAGCGGCTCGATCGCGCGGTCGGCCTCCAGCGCGGCCGGCAACGGCGCGGCGGCGTCGGCGAAGACCAGTTCGTCTGCGTCGATCTCGCCCAGCGGGGTGAGGCGCGGCAGCACGGCGGCTTCGCTTCCGATCACCTCCAGAAACAGCCCCTGCGCCAGGCGGCAGGCGCGTTGCGTCGGCAGGTAGATCGTGGCGCTCGCCAGGCTGAGCGGATCGGAGGCGTCCGGGAAGCCGGGCAGCAGCGTGCCCTCGATCAGCGCCCTGATCAGCGTCGGCAGGAACGGCGCCGATGGCGCGATGGTGAAGACGCGGGCGCGCGCTGCCGGCATCGCTCAGGCAGCGCTGTCGAGGATCGCGGCTTCCGCCAGCGCGATCGATTCCGGGTTGCCGACATGCATCCAGGTGCCTTCGAGCCGCAGCCCATGCAGCCGGCCGGCCTGCTCGGCGCGGTTGAACAGCAGCGGCAGCTCGAACGGGGAGGGGGGCGCGTCGGCGAACAGCGCCGGACTGAGGATCGCGGCGCCCGCATAGACGAATGGGACGATCTCACGCTCGCCGCGCCGGCGCAGCCGGCCGTCCGGATCCATGGAGAAGTCGCCGCGGCCGTCGTAGCCGATGCTGGTGGCGCTCGGCGCCATCAACAGCAGCGCGTCCATACTGTGGGCGTCGAAGGCGGCCGCCAGCCGCTCCAGGTTCGGGCGCGGTCCCTCGGTCCAGATCGTGTCGGAATTGACGTGGAAGAACGGCGCGCCGCCGAGCAGCGGCAGCGCGTTGACGACGCCGCCGCCGGTGCCGAGGATCTTTCCGCGCTCGTCCGAGATCGCCACGGCCGGGCGCTTACGCGCCGCCGTGTGGTCGATGATCTGGTCGGCGAGATAATGAACGTTGACCACCGCCCGCTCGACGCGCGCGTCGGCCAGCCGGTCCAGCACATGATCGAGCAGCGCGCGGCCCTCGACCCGCACCAGCGGCTTCGGCATGGTGAGCGTCAGCGGCCGCATGCGCAGGCCGAGGCCGGCCGCCAAAACCATGGCGCGGCGCGGCCTTGCCGCGTCACTTAATCCCGTCATCGTCGATGTCCGTCCGATTCGCGTCGCGACCGCAGTCTAGCGCACCCGGCGCGAGGGCTCGACCTCGGCACGAATGACTAGCCGGTGCCCGGTCCCGGCACGTTGGCGTCGTACCAGGCCTTCAGCGGCGCCAGCGCCGGATGCGCCAGGCAGCGGCGCAGGTTGCGCCACACCCGCGGCTGGTGCCGCAGGTATTGCGGCTTGCCGTCGCGCCTCTCGAGCCGCGCGAAGATGCCGAGCACCTTGCTGGCGCGCTGCGCCCCCATGACCGAATAAAGCGCGATGAACTCGCCGAGATCGAAGCCGCGGTCGGCGGCCTTGCGTGCCTTCAGGTAGCGCCGGACCAGCGCGTCCTCGACCCTCTCCGGCACGTCGACGCGCGCGTCCTGCAGCAGCGAAACGACGTCGTAGGCGGCCGGACCCATGACGGCATCCTGGAAGTCGAGCACCCCGATACGGGCCGCGCCCTCCCGCTCCGGAAGCCAGAGCAGATTGGGCGAATGGTAATCGCGCAGGATCCAGGTGGCCGGCGCCGCGAGTGCGGCTTTCAGCGTGTCACGCCACGCCGCAGTGAAGCCCTGGCGGACGTGGTCCGGCACGTGGCGGCGCTGCTGTGGAAAGTACCAGTCCAGCAGCAGTTCCGCCTCGATCAGCATCGCATCCATGTCGAAGCGCGGGATCTGGTAGTCCACCCGCGGCGCCAGCGGCAGCGTGTCCGGCACCGGATTGCGATGCAGTGCGACCAGGGCGTCGACCGCAACGGCGTAACGCTCCTCGATGGCGGTCGGCGGGTCGCCGGCGACCACCGGTTCGGAGCCGAGATCCTCCAGGATCAGCAGACCCTCGGCCATGTCGGCGGCGTAGATTTCCGGCGCCGACAGCCCGCGCTCGCGTAAGCCGCGGGCGAGCGCGACGAACGGCCTCACATCCTCGGCGAGATGGGCGATTGCACTGTAGGGCCTGCCGTTGCGGACCGGCGGACCATCGGGGCGGCGCGGCGCGATCATCAGGATGGCGCTGCGCTGCGGCGAGACGAGGCGCTCGTAGGCGCGGCTGGAGGCGTCGCCCTGCATCGGCACGCGGCGCGTCCTGCCGAAGCTGGAATCCTGCAGGAAGCGGTTGATGGTGAACAGCGCCGGAACCTGGAGGGCCAGCGCGGAGGGCGCGGTGACGCGCACGAGACGCGCATCCGGTCCGATCTCCGGCGCCAGTGCGAGCGCGATCTCGATCCGCTCGGCCGGCAGCAGGCCGCCGGCGCGTTCCGGCCATTCGATCAGGGTGAGGGCGCCGTCCGCCAGCTCGGGCCAGTCGAGCTCAGTGAGTTCCTCGGCAGACCGCAGCCGGTAGAGGTCCATATGCACCACCGGAAATGCCGGCAGGTCGTAGCTCTGCAACAGCATGAAGGTGGGGCTCGGCACCTCCAGCGCGGG
>DASWSO010000109.1:0-16124 GCA_036402635.1 Xanthobacteraceae bacterium | reverse complement strand
CTCGAACGCCTCGGCGAACCGGCGGAACGCGGCGTCGAACACCGAGCCCATCACCAGGCCCAGCATGCGGCTGCGGAATTCATAGGCGATGAAGAACTCGACCTCGCATTCGGTCTTGCCGAGCGGGCGGAAGGTCCAGCGGTTGTCGAGCATGCTGAACGGCCCGTCGAGATATTCGACCAGGATCAACAGCCGTGGCCGGTCGAGCGTGACGCGGCTGGTGAAGGTCTCGTGCAGCACCTTGTAGGCCACCGTCATGTTGGCGGTGAGCACCTGTACGCCCTCCCCGCTCTCCACCCGGCGCCGCACCTTGAGGTCGCGGCAGAGCGGCACGAATTCCGGATAGCGCTCCACGTCGGCGACCAGCTCGAACATCTCGGCGGCGGCGTGGCGCACGCGGCGCGTCGTGCGGAACTTTGGCATCGCCGGTTCAGGAACGCTGCGCGTTCCGGGCGGCGCGCAGCCGCGCGAAGTCGTCGCCGGCATGGTGCGAGGAGCGAGTCAGCGGCGACGATGCGACCATCAGGAAGCCTTTGGCGTAGGCAATGGTCTCGTAAGCCGAAAATTCCTCCGGCGTGACGAAGCGCACCACCGGATGGTGCTTGCGGGTCGGCTGCAGGTATTGCCCGATGGTGATGAAGTCGACCTCGGCGCTGCGCAGGTCGTCCATCAGCTGCGTCACCTCGTTCCGCTCCTCGCCCAGCCCGACCATGATGCCGGACTTGGTGAACAGCGAGGCGTCGAGCTCCTTCACCCGCTGCAGCAGCCGCACGGAATGGAAATAGCGCGCGCCCGGCCGCACCGTCAGATAGCGCGACGGCACCGTTTCGAGGTTGTGGTTGAACACGTCCGGCCGCGCCTCGACCACCTGCTCGATCGCGCCGGGCTTGCGCAGGAAGTCCGGCGTCAGCACCTCGATGGTGGTCTGCGGACAGCGCGCGCGGATGGCGCGGATCACGGCGGCGAAATGCGCCGCCCCGCCGTCGGTGAGGTCGTCGCGGTCGACCGAGGTGACGACCACATGGGCGAGGCCCAGCTTCGCGGTCGCGTCGGCGACATGCTCCGGCTCGGCCGGGTCCAACGGGCCGGGCAGCCCGGTCTTGACGTTGCAGAACGCGCAGGCGCGGGTGCAGGTGTCCCCCATGATCATGAAGGTCGCGTGCTTCTTGTCCCAGCATTCGCCGATATTGGGGCAGCCGGCCTCCTCGCAGACGGTGACGAGCCGGTGCTCGCGCACGATCCGGCTGGTCTCGGAGAAGCCGCGCGAGACCGGTGCGCGCACGCGGATCCACGGCGGCTTGCGTAGCACGGGAGTATCCGGCCGCGCGGCCTTTTCCGGGTGGCGCGGGCGCTCGATGCTGTCGAGGACGACGACCATGGGGGCCTTTCGGCGCGCTCGGGCGCGCTGAAGCTCTCAGGTACAGTCGCGATTGGGGTTTGTGAAGGGCACCGCCGTCAGCGGCGCCAGACCAATCCCAGCAGGAACAGCAGCACGATGGCGCCGAGCGCCGACACCAGCAGGCTCGCCCAGAACCCCGCATAGGTGTAGCCGAGCGCATGCGCGATGTAGGCGCCGATGAACGAGCCGATCACGCCGACGATCAGGTTGGTGATCAGCCCGTGGTTGCGCGCCATCACCTTCTCGGCGATCCAGCCGGCCAGAATGCCGATCACCAGGGCACCGATGATGCCGACCCCGCTCATATCCGTCTCCCACCCATGAGGATCGTAGCCAACGCACGAAGCGACTGCCGGTTCTGGCTCAGCCCAGGCCCGGTATGGTCATGAACAGCAGAAATCCGTTGAGCATCAGGAGCAGGCCGACGCCGCCCAGCCCGCCGGCGATCAGGGTGAGCCAGCGCTGGTCGGCGACGATCGACACCGAGACCAGCACGATGGCGATCTGCAGCAGCGCCTCGGCATAGTCGAAATAGGGGTCCTGCTTGAGCGCCTTGTCGCGGTTGGCCTCGTGCTCCCGCGCCTTCGCCAGCAGTTCCTTCTTGCCCTCGCCGGTATCCGGCTCGCTTTCATAGCGCTCGACGGTCTTGCGGTAGTCGTCGAGCTTTGCCTGCAGGCGTTCGCGCGCCTCCGGCGGCAGCGTCGGCTCGTTCAGCCAGGCCAGTTCCAGCTCGTTGGCGGCGATCAGGTAGCCGGTCTGGCGGATGTTCTTGGCCTGGAAGAAACTGTAGGAGTTGGAGGCGATGATGTTCTCGTTCAGCGCCTCCTTCATGGCGTTGTTGCTGCCGAGGCTGGTGATCGCGAGCAGCATCGCCAGAACCCCGATCAGGATGGCGGCATTCTTCTTGAAACGGTTCTCCGCCCGCTCCTGGTCCATCATCTCGGCGGCGTCGGTTGCTTCCATCGGGCTCTCAGCGAGGACTCGGAGACTCAATCGGTGAATGATCTTTGCGGCCGGACATGCGTTATGGCTGGGGGGCGCAAGCAGTTCAAGTGAGGCAGACGATTGGCTGAGGACCTCGAATACACCCACATCGACCGCGCCCTCATCGAGCAGGCGGCCGACGTGATGGCGCTCGCCAAGGATAGGAAGCTGTCGATCGTGACCGCCGAATCCTGCACCGGCGGGCTGATCGCGGCAGTGCTGTCGGAGGCGCCCGGCGCCGGCGACTGGCTGCACGGCGGCTTCGTGACTTATACCAAGGAGAACAAGCAGGCGGCGCTCGGCGTGACGCTCGACCTGATCGAGCGCGAGGGCGTGGTGAGCGAGGCGGTCGCCCGCGCCATGGCGGAGGGCGCGCTCGCCCGTTCGCCGGCAGACGTATCGGTGGCGGTCACCGGCGTCGCCGGGCCGGCGACCGACGACGAGGGCAACCCGGTCGGCACTGCCCACCTGGCGGCGGCGCGGCGCGGCGGCGAACTGCTGCACGTGCGCCGCGACTTCGGCGATATCGGCCGCGGGCCGTGTCGTTACAGCGCCGTCAAGGAGGCGTTGGACCTCCTACGGCAGGCGATGCAGCGCTGAACCGCCGGTCACTTCGCCGGCGGAAATGGATACTGCAGGTCGCCGGACTTGAACTCGGGCGGGTAGAGGATGACCTGCGTGCCCGGCTTGTCGAACTGCTCCAGGCCGTTGCCCTTCACCTTCTGGAACTGCGTCATCAGGATGCGACCTTGCGTCCACTCGCCGTCGGCGCCGAATTGGATATCGCCGAGCACGGTGGAGAACTTCGCCTTGTGCATGTGATCGGCGAGCTTGTCGTTGTCGACGCTGCCGACCGCCGTCACCGCCTGCTCGATCACCTGCATGCCGGAGAAGATCATCGGCGCGACGTAGTGGCCGAGCGGATCGACCTGCGCGGCCGGCGCCCGCTCGCGGTACTTGGCGATGAATTCCTCGGCTCCGGGGAAACGCACGGTCGGCTCGCGCACGAAGGTTTCGAGATTGACCAGGCCGTTGAGGCCTTCGCCGAACTGCTGCTTGAGCACGGCGTATTGCAGCCCGACCATGCCGCCGCCGAACATCTTGGCCTTCAGGTTGCCCTCCAGGGCGGCGCGGACGATGCCGGCGCTGTCCGGCGGATAGCTGCCGATGAAGACGAGGTCGGCATTGGTGGCCTGGACGGCGCGGATGATCGAGGAGAACTCCACCATCGCGGGCGGATAGGTGCGGTCGTAGACGACGCGCAGCCCGAGCCGCTTGGCATGCGCGCGCGCTCCCGACATGACGTTGATGGCGAATTCCGCGTCGGCGCCGGCGATCGCGATGGTCTGCGGCTTCGGGTCCATCTTCATCGCCGCCTCGAAGAAGCCGCGGGAGATTTCCTCCTTGCCGTTCGGTCCGTACGGCATGATCTGGAAGTAGCGCGAATACTTGAACTGCTCGTTCACGGCGAGCGACAACAGCGACATGATGAGCTTGTTGCGCTGAGTGACGATCGGCATCACGGCGGAGGTGATGTTGGTGCCGTTGCCGAGCAGGATGTCGACCTTGTCGACGTCCAAGAGCTTCACGAAGATCGCCGGCGCGTTCGCCGGACTGCTCTGGTCGTCGTAATAGACGAGCTGCACCGGGCGCCCGAGCAGGCCGCCTTTGGCGTTCACGCCCTCGGCCCAGATCTGCTTGGTCAGCAGCGCGGCCTTGCCGTTGGCGGCGAGCCCGCCGGTGAGCGAGTCGGTGAAGCCGATCTTGATCGGCTCGGCCGCCATCGCGGCGAACCCGAACGAAGTCGCGAGCGCCAGGCAGAGCCCGCGCAGACCGAGCAGTAAGCCACCCATTATTATTTCCTCCCGTTCGACCCGGCGGATCATATCCGTGCATCCCGGAATGTCGATCAAGCAGGGCGTGTGGACGGTGCGGCGCACTTGACTCGATTCAGGCAGTTGGATTGGCTGCGCCACGTCGCCACGGGCGGCCGCGCGCGTAAATTGGCGGGGGCATGAATACAACCACATTGCTGGCGCTCGCTTGCGATGCCAACGGCGTCGCGGTGACCGAAGAGCTTGCGGCGGCGCATGCGCGGCTCGTTGCGCTGAACAACGAGACGATCGCGGCGGCGGCGCAGGAACGGCTCTCGCCGCGCGGGGCACCCGAAAGCTTCGACAGCTTGCGGGCACGGCATCTGGCCGCGGGCGCCGAAGCTTCGAAATGAGTGACCTGTCGGAACTGGGCGTCGTGGAGACCGCCGACCTGATCGCGCAAGGCGCCATCAGCGCGGAAGCGGCCACTGAAGCGGCCCTGCAGCGCCTGGAGCGCACCGGACCAAGGCTGAACGCGGTCGCGCGCATCGACCGGGAGCACGCACGCGAGGCCGCCCTCGCCGTCGACAAGCGGCGTGCTATCGGCGCCGCGCTCGGCCCGCTCGGCGGCGTTCCGCTGGCGCACAAGGATCTGTTCTACCGCAAAGGCCGGCCGTGCGACTGCGGCTCACTGATCCAGCGCGGCTTCGTGCCTGAGGTCACCGCGACCGCCTTGCAGCGGCTCGACGCGGCCGGCGCGGTCGATCTCGGCACCCTGCACATGGCCGAGTTCGCCGTCTCGCCCACCGGCTACAACAAGCATTATGGCCACGGCCGCAATCCCTGGAACGCGGACTACTGCTCCGGGGGCTCCTCCTCCGGCTCGGGCGCGGCCGTCGGCGGCCGTCTGGTTGCCGGCGCGCTCGGCACCGACACCGGCGGATCGATCCGCCATCCCGCCGCCATGTGCGGCGTGCTCGGGCTGAAGCCGACCAACGGGCTGGTCAGCAATCACGGCGTGATGCCGCTCTCGCCGACGCTCGATTGCGTCGGTCCGCTGGCGCGCTCGGCGCAAGACTTGGCGCGCCTGCTCTCGGTGATCGCCGGCCCGGACGTGCATGACGGCGCCACCATGGCGGCGCCGAAGCGCGATTACGAGCAGGCGCTCGCGAGCGATCTCGCCGGCCTGACGGTGGCGGTACCGCGCGGCTACTACCGCGACGACCGCGACGCCGCGGTGATCAAGCTGGCCGACGCCAGCCTCGACGTGCTGCGCGAGGCCGGTGCCAAGGTGATTGAGACGCAGCCGCCCGACATCGCGCTGGTCAACGCGCTGACGCTGGTCGTGCTCGGTGTCGAGGCCACCACCCTGCACCGCCGCTGGCTGCAGGAGCGGCCCGGCGACTATGCCGAGCAGGTGCGGGCGCGCATCGAGGCCGGCCTGTTCTATCCGGCCACCCGCTACGCCGAAGCGCTGATGCTGCGGGCCAATGTCGCCCAGGAATGGCTCGACGCCGCCATGGGACATGCCGATGTGGTGCACATTCCCACCATCCGGGTGCCGGTCCCGAGCATCGCGGAATCGACCACCGGCGAGCCGGCCGACATCGCCGCGATGATCGGGCGGGTCACCCATTGCACGCGCGCGATCAACTATCTCGGCCTGCCCTCGCTCGCGGTGCCGTGCGGCTTCGCCGCCAACGGCCTGCCGGTCTCGTTCCAGCTGGTCGGCCGGCCTTACGCCGAGCCGACGCTGCTGCGCGCCGCGCACGCTTACCAGGCGCGCACCGAATGGCATCGCCGCGGTCCTCCGGAATGACCATGACGTTGCGTTTGGGACTGGATGTCGGCGGCACCTTCACCGATCTCGTTCTGGTCGACGAGAACGGCGCGATAGCCGCCACCAAGGCGCCCACCACGCACGACGATCTCATCGTCGGCCTGTTCGAAGGGCTGGGCATCCTCGCGGGCGCCAAGGGCTGGACCACCGCCGAGCTTCTGAGCCGCGTCGGCGTGATCGTGCACGGCACCACGGTCGCGACGAATGCGGTGCTCACCGAGACCGGCGCGCGCACCGGGCTGATCACCACGCGCGGCTTTCGCGATATCCTGGCGATGCGCCGCGGCATTCGCGAAGTGTTCTACGACAACAAGTACAAGGCGCCGCACCCGCTGGTGCCGCGCTATCTGCGGCAGGTGGTGACCGAGCGGGTGACCGTGGCCGGCGAGGTGCTCACGCCGATCGCGCTCGACGACGTGAAAGCGGCGTGCGCGCTGTTCGCGCGCGAGAACATCGAAGCGGTCGCGATCTGCTTCATGCACAGCTACAAGCATCCGGAGCACGAGGCGCTGGCGGCCGAGGTCGCGCGCCGCGAACTGCCGCATGCCTTCGTGACGGCGTCGCACGAGGTGCTTCCCGCCATCCGCCTCTACGACCGCGTCAGCACGACGGTGTTCAACGCCTATACCGGTCCGATCGTGCACCGCTACCTGAGCCGGCTCGAGCATGCGCTGCGCGAGCAGGGTTTCAACGGCGCGCTGCTGATCATGCAGTCGAATGGCGGCGTCACCTCGCCGGCCGAGGCGGTGCGCGCGCCGGCGCGGCTGATCCTGTCGGGACCGGCGGCGGGCCCTGCGGCCGGTATCGCCGCGGCCGGCGTGCTCGGATTTTCCGATCTCGCGGTGTGCGACGCCGGCGGCACCAGCTTCGAGGTCTCGCTGATCCAGAACGGGCAGCCGTTCCTGCTGCGCGAGCAGGACGTCGACCGCCGTCGCCTCGCCCTGCCCGCGCTTGGCATCCATACCATCGGCGCCGGTGGCGGCAGCATCGCCTGGGTCGACGGCGGCGGGCTCCTGCATGTCGGGCCGCAGAGCGCCGGCAGCAATCCGGGTCCGGCCTGCTACGGCCGCGGCGGCACCGAGCCGACCGCCACCGACGCCGCCCTGCTGCTCGGCTACCTCGATCCGGATTACTTCCTCGGCGGCCGCATGCCGCTGTACCGCGACAAGGCGGAGGCCGCGGTCGGTCGCGTGGCGACCCAGCTCGGCCTCGATCTCGCCGGCGCCAGCCGCGGCATCTACGACGTGATCTCCGCCAACATGGCGGCCGGTATCCAGGCGGTGACGGTGCAGCGCGGTCACGATCCGCGCGATTTCCTGCTGGTGGCGGGCGGCGGCGCCGGGCCGCTGTTCGCCTGCCGCATCGCACAGGAGTTGCAGATCCCGGCCATCCTGGTGCCGCGCCTGTCGGCGACGCTGTGCGCCTGGGGGGTGCTGCAGGCCGACCTGATGCACGACGACGTATCGCCGCTGCACAGCCAGCTGAGCGACCTCGATGCCAGCGCCTGGAGCGCCTGCCTCGCGGGCATGAAACAGCGCGGCGACCGGCTGCTGCAGGCGGAGGGTGTTCCGCCGGAAGAACGCCGCTTCACCGCGGCAGCCGATCTGCGCTACGCCGGCCAATACGACGACATCACCGTCACGTTGGCGCCGGACGAGTGGGACGCGCGCGACCTTTCGCGCCTGCTGCAGCGCTTCCACCGGATGCACGACGACCTCAACGGCTACAGCTCGCCCGAGCATCCGTGCGAGGTCAGCGCCCTGCATCTGACCTCGACCGGGCTGACCGACAAGACCGCCCTCCCCGCTCTTGCCGCTGTCAGCGGCGAGGCGCGGCCGGTCGGAACGCGTACCATCTGGACCGAGGCGAACCCGCGCACCGAGGCGCCGGTCTATGCGCTCTCCGACCTGCCGTTCGGCCAGATCATCCACGGCCCGGCGATCGTCGAGCTTCCCGGCAGCACGCTGGTGCTGCTCGCCGGCTTCGATGCCGGCGTGGATTCCGCCGGGAACCTGCTCGCGTTCCTCGCCACCCGGCAGGAGTTCGCCGCGCGCCTCGCACAGGTGACTCGATGACCGACGGCAAGAGCGGCCCGAGCATCGACGCGATCTCGATCTCGGTGTTTCAGCGGCGGCTGCGCACCATCACGGAAGAGATGGCGCTGACGCTGTTGCGCACCACCCGCTCGCCGATCCTGCGCGAGGGTCGCGACTGCGCCACCGGCCTCTACGACCGCGACGGCCGCATGCTGGAGCAGACCGAATACACCGCCCTGCTCGGCTTCGCGCTGATGCCATCGCTGAAGTTCATCATCTCGTATTACCGTGATGACGTGCATCCGGGCGACGTCATCCTGCATAACGACGTCTATTCGGAGGGCAATCAGCTCGCCGATGTCGGCGTCTACAAGCCGGTCTTCGTCGGCGACGAGTTGATCGGCTGGGCCGCCGCCAAGGGCCACCAGGCCGACATCGGCGGCAGCGCGCCGGGCGCCTACAATCCGAAGGCGCGCGAGATCTGGCATGAGGGCTTGCGGCTGACGCCGATCAAGATCATGGACCGCGGCGTGATGCGCCGCGATCTCTGGGACCTGCTGCTCGCGAACGTGCGGCTGCCGCTGGTCGGCGAGGACATCAAGGCGACCATCGGCGCCTGCACCGTCGGCGAGCGCCGCGCGCAGGAACTGATCGCCAGCAAGAGCCTGGACTGGTTCCTGGCGCATCGCGACGCGCTGCTCGATGCCACCGAGCGGCGCGCGCGCGCGGAAATCAGCAAGATTCCTGATGGGGTCTATGAGGGCGAGGCCTGGCTGCATTACGACGCGGTGACACCGGGCGCCAAGCACCGCATCTGCGTCACCATCACGGTGCGCGGCGACGAGATCTGGTTCGACTTCACCGGCAGCGCGCCGGAGACCGGCGGCTATGCCAACGCCGCGCTGCATGCCAGCACGTCCGGACTGATCCTCTCCTTCCTGATGCTGATCGACCCCGACATTCCGCACAACGAAGGGCTGTTGCGGCCCATCCACATGCATTTCCCGAAGCCGTCGATCGTCAATTGCACGCTGCCGCACGCGACCTCGTACGGGAACCACCTGACGCACCAGATCGCCAATGCGGTGCACCGCGCCATGGCGGCGGCGCTGCCGGAGCGGGTGACGGCCGGCTGGAATCCGGCGCTGCTGGTGATCCCTTCCGGGTTCCGCCGCGGCACGCAGCGGCGTTACGTCGACTTCTGCCTGTTCGCCTGCAAGGGCGGCAGCGGCGGCACCTACGGCGTCGACGGCTACGACCACATCGGCACCATCATGACCGGCGGCGCGCTTGCCGCGCAGGATCCGGAGGTGCACGAGGTGCAGAACCCGCATTTGATCGAGCACTACGAGTATCTCCCGGACTCCGCCGGTGCCGGGCGCTGGCGCGGCGGCTACGGCACCTATGCGCGCTGGCGCCTGCTGGGCGAGCACACGATGGCGGTCACCCTCGGCCAGGGCGCGGAGCCCGGAGAGGAGCCGCATGCCCTGTTCGGCGGCAAGCCCGGCACGCTCAATCGCGTGACCTACCGGCGCGCCGACGGCACCGTCGTCGAGCCGCTGGTGCACGACATCCATTACGAGCTCGACGGCGCCACGGTGGAGCAATACGCCAGCGGCGGCGGCGGCTACGGCAACCCGCATGAACGCGATGCCGGGCTGGTGGCGGCCGAGGTGCGCGACGGGCTCTTGTCCCGCGACAAGGCCCGCAAGGATTATGGTGTGGTGATCGACGAGGTCTCGCTGCAAGCCGACCGCGACGCGACCGCCAAGCTGCGCGCGGTGAGCTGACCGGCGCGGCGGCGGCGCCAATCGGATCGAGAGGGAGAGCGGATGCGACTGCGAGGACGCGTAGCCATCGTTACTGGTGGATCGCAGGGGATCGGCGCGGCGATCGTCCAGAAGTTCGTCAATGAAGGCGCCACCGTCGCGGTGGTCGCGAGTGCCAGCAAGGAGAAGGCGCAAGGCGTGGTCGACCGGCTGCCGCCGTCGCGCGGCCGCGCCTTCGCCGAGGTGGCCGACGTCGCCGACGCCGACGCAGTGAATGCCTTGGTGGAGCGCGTCATGCGGCAGGAAAAGAAGATCGACATCCTGGTGAATGGCGCCGGCGTGTTCTACCCCACGCCGGCCGGCGAGACCGCGGTCGAGGACCTCGACCGCATGATCGACATCAACCTGAAGGGCACCTTCCTCGCCATCTCGGCGGTGACGCCGCACATGAAGGCGGCGCGGTCCGGCAAGATCATCAGCCTGTCGTCGGTCGCCGGCTCGATGGGGATCGGACGCTACGCGGTCTATTGCGCCACCAAGGCCGGAGTCAGCATGATGACGCGCGCGCTGGCGCTGGAGCTGGCGCCGCACGGCATCAACGTCAATGCCATCGCGCCCGGCAACACCGCCACGCCGATCAACGAGGACATCCGCACCAAGCCCGAGCTGGCAACCTTCCTGCAGCAGCTGACTGCGCGCACGCCGAGCGGCCGCACCTATTCGACGCCGCAGGAGATGGCGGCGATGGCGGTTTTCCTCGCCAGCGACGATGCGCGTTCGATGCACGGCTCGACCGTGCTGATGGATGAAGGCTTCTCCGCCGGCATCTGACATCCGACCAACGCATTCCCGCCCACCGATCCTCACCACGAGCGCAATGAGCCGATGAGACTGGCGTCTGATACCGGCGGGACGTTCACGGACCTTGTGGTCGAGGACGATGACGGCGCGATCCGGATGTACAAGGCGCCGACGGTACCGAACGATCCGGTGCAGGGCCTGATCGATGCGGTGGCGCTTGCGGCGAAAGAGCGCAACGAGCCGCTGCGCGAGTTCCTCGGCCGCTGCGAGCTGCTGATCCACGGCACCACCCACGCCATCAACGCGATCATCACCGGACGCACGGCGCGCACCGCCTTCCTCACCACGGCGGGCCATCCGGACATCCTGGTGCTGCGCGAGGGCGGACGGCAGGAGCCGTTCAATTTCCACGTCCCCTACCCCGAGCCATATATCCCACGCGCGCTGACGTTCGAGATCCCGGAGCGGATCAACGCCGCCGGCGAGGTGGTGGTGCCGCTGGACGAGGCGGCGGTCGCAGCCGTGCTCGCGCGCGTCGCGCAGGCGAAGGTGGAAGCGGTCTGCGTCTGCCTGTTGTGGGCGATCGCCAACCCGGCGCATGAGCTCCGCCTCGCCGAGCTGATCGAAGAACACCTTCCCGGCATTCCGTACACGCTGGCGCACCGGCTGAACCCGACACTGCGCGAATACCGCCGCGCCTCCGCGGCCGCGATCGACGCCTCGCTCAAGCCGCTGATGGGCAAGTATCTCGGCGGGTTGACGCAGCGGCTGGCGGACGCGGGCTTCGCGGGGCGCACGCTGGTGCTGACCTCGCAGGGCGGCATGATGGAGGCGGGCGAACTGGCGCAGCAGCCGATCCACGCGATCAATTCCGGTCCGTCGATGGCGCCGATCGCCGGCCGGCATTACGCCTCGCTCGACACCGAGCTGAGCGCGGCGATCGTCGCCGACACCGGCGGCACCACCTATGACGTCAGCCTGGTGCGGCGCGGCCGCATCCCGAAGACGCGGGAGACCTGGATCGGCCCGGTTTTCCGCGGCCACATGACCGGCTTCCCCTCGATCGACATCAAGAGCATCGGTGCCGGCGGCGGCTCGATCGCGCGGGTCGACACCGGCGGGATGCTGCATGTCGGGCCGCAGAGCGCGGGCGCGGTGCCGGGTCCGGTCTGCTACGGCGCCGGCGGGACCGAGCCGACCCTGACCGACGCCTGCCTGGTGCTCGGCTGGCTCGATCCGGAATTCTTCCTCGGCGGCAGCATGCGGCTCGACCTCGCCGCCGCGCGCAACGCAATCGAACAGCGCATCGCCAGGCCGCTGAAGCTCGACCTGATGCAGTCGGCAGCCGCGATCGTGAACGTCGCCACCGAGAACATGGTGCAGGCGATCGCCGAGATCACCATTAATCAGGGCATCGATCCGGAAGGCGCGGTCCTGATCGGCGGCGGCGGCGCCGCCGGCTTCAACTCGGTGTGGATCGCGCGCCGGCTGCGCTGCCCGCTGCTGGTGGTGCCGGAAACCGGCGCCGCGCTGAGCGCCGCCGGTGCGCTGATGTCGGAGCTGCGCGACGAATACCGCGAGATGTATTTCACCACCTCGGACGCGTGGAACGGCGAGGCCGTGGCCGCCGTGCTGGCGCGGCTGCAGCAGAAGTGCCGCGCCTTCGCGGAGCGTTTCGCCGAGCCGGGCAGCGCGCCGCGCTTCGAGCTCGCGGTCGACGCGCGCTATGCCGGGCAGGTGTGGGAGATCGAGATCCCCCTCCCCGCGGGGTTCGACCCGTTCGCCGACATCGAGCCTTTGGTGCAGGACTTCCACGCGCATCACGAGGAGATCTTCGCGGTGCGCGACCCGGCCTCCGCGGTCGAGTTCGTCGGGTGGACGGCGGCGGTGGCGTGTCCGCTGCGGCGCAACAAGATCCGCAGGCTCGCCGACAGCGGCGCGGCGAAGAAGCTTGCCAGCAAGCGCACCGCCTATTTCGACGACGTCGGGTCCGTGGAGGTCCCGATCCATGAGCTCGGCGCGCTTCCGGTCGGCGAGGTGCATGCCGGGCCGGCGATCATCGAGACCGCGTTCACCACCATCGTGGTCGACCCGGCCGCCACCTACTGGCACGCTCCCTCCGGCAGCCTGATCATCAAGCCGTGACCGCAGGACATCCCATGCAAGAGCCATCCGGCGCCGCGCTCGACGGCGCGAAGCTCGCGATCCTCGCCAACCGGTTCGGCGGCGTCTGCCGCAAGATGGGCAACACGCTGCTGCGCACCGGCCGCTCCGGCGTGCTCAACCGCGCCAAGGATTTCTCCTGCTGCATCGTCACGGCGGACTGCGAGCTGCTCACCGCGGAGGAGAGCCTGCCGATCCACGTGCTCTCCGGGCCCGACCTGATGGCGCGCTGGATGAAGACGTTCCATCCCGACCTCAAGCGCGGCGACGTTTTCCTGCACAACTCGCCGTACCACGGCAATTCGCATCCGGCGGACCACACGCTGCTGATGCCGGTGATCGACGACGCCGGCCGCCACCGCTTCACCGTGCTCGCCAAGGCGCATCAGGCCGACATCGGCAACTCGGTGCCGACCACCTACCACGGCACCGCGCGCGACGTTTACGAGGAAGGCGCGCTGATCTTCCCGGCCGTGAAGGTGGCCGACAACTACAAGATCAACGAGGACATCGTGCGGATGTGCCGGCTGCGCATCCGCGTCCCCGACCAATGGTACGGCGATTTCCTCGCCATGATGGGCGCCGCGCTGATCGGCGAGCGCGAGCTGCGCGCCATGGGCGAGGAGCTTGGCTGGAACATGCTCGACGCCTTTTCGCGGCAGTGGCTCGACTACTCCGAGAGCCGCATGGTCGAGGCGGTGCGCGCCATGGCGGGCGGCACCGCGTCGGCGCAGTCGACCCACGACGCCATTCCCGGCACGCCGCCGGACGGCATCACCATCACCTCCAAGGTGACGGTGGATCCGGCCGCGGCGGCCATCGAGGTCGACTTGCGCGATAATCCCGACCAGATGGCCTGCGGGCTCAACGTCTCGGAAGCGTGCACGCGCACCTCCGCGATGATCGGGGTGTTCAACTCGGTGGCGCCCTCGGTGCCGAAGAATGCCGGCGCATTCCGCCGCGTGCGCGTGCTGCTGCGCGACAAGGCGGTGGTCGGAGGGCCGCAGCACCCGACCAGCTGCTCGGCCGCCACCACCAACTTGGCCGACCGGGTGCAGAACTCCACCCAGCTCGCTTTGGCCGCCATCGCCGACGGGCTCGGCATGGGCGAGATCGGCTGCTTCTGTGCGCCATCCACCGCGGTCGTTTCCGGCACCGATCCGCGCAACGGCAAGCCGTATGTGAACCAGCTCTTTCTCGGCCATACCGCCGGCGCCGGCTCGCCGTGGAACGATGCCTGGATGACCATGCTGCACGCCGGCAACGGCGGCATGTGCTACATCGACAGCGTCGAGCTGGACGAGGTGTATACGCCGATCCTGGTGAAGACCCGCCGGCTCGTCCCCGACAGCGAAGGCGCTGGGCGATACCGCGGCGCTCCCGCCATCCTGGTCGAGTTCGGCCCGGTGGGCGGCCGCATGGAGGCCGGGTTCGTCGCCGACGGCAACATCAACAACCCGAAAGGCGCGCGCCGCGGCTTGCCGGCGGCGCCGGCGGCGCAGCGCATGCTGCGGCGGAACGGGCAGGAGGAAGACCTCCCGCAGTATTGCCAGATCTGGGTGGAGGACGGCGAGTTCCTGGTGTCGGTCGCCGGAGGCGGCGGCGGCTATGGCGATCCGCACACGCGCGATCCGCAGCGCGTGCTCGACGACGTCCGCGAAGGCCTGGTCACGCCGCAACGCGCCGAGCGCGTTTACGGCGTCGCGCTGACCCCGGACGGCATCGACCAGGCGCGCACGCAAGCGCTGCGCGCGGCGCAAGCCGCGTCTTGATCACAAAGGAAAACCAGCATGCGTCTTAAGGACAAAGTCGCGATCGTCACCGGCGCCTCGCAAGGGATCGGCGAGGCGATCGCCAAGCGGTTCGCGAAGGAAGGCGCCAAGGTCGCGGTCAACTACTCGAAGAGCGCCGACAAGGCTCAAGCCGTGGTCGACGCAATTGCGCGCGACGGCGGCACCGCGAAGGCGTTCCGCGCCGACTGCTCCAAGGTGCCGGAGATCGAGAAACTGGTGCGCGAGGTGGTTGCAGCGTTCGGAAAACTCGACATCCTGGTCAACAATGCCGGCGTGTTCCGCACCGTCCCGGTGGAGGAGACCACGGAAGAGATCTGGGACGAGCAGCTCGACCTCAACCTCAAGGGCACGTTCTTCGCGGTCCGCGCCGCCCTGCCGGAATTCCGCAAAGCCGGGCGCGGCAAGGTGATCAACATCTCGTCGATCTTCGGCACCGGCGCGGGCCCCAACTGCCCGGCCTATTGCGCGTCGAAGGGCGGCGTGGTGAACCTGACCAAGGCGCTCGCGACCGAGCTCGGACGCGAGAATATCAACGTCAACTCGCTTGCTCCGGGCAATATCGCGACGCCGCTGAACGCGCATCTGCGCGGCCCCGGGCAGGAAAAGTACATCGCGATGATGCGCACGCTCACGCCGACCGGCCGCGACTTCCTGAGCGTGGACGAGCTCACCGGCACCGCCGTCTACCTCGCCTCGGAGGATTCCGACGCCGTCCACGGCGAAACCATTTTGGTAGATGCCGGCTGGTCGGCATGGTGATGCGGTGCCACGTGGGTGCGACCTTGGGTGCGACGCAAACGCACCTGTACGGCGGCGATCGCTTGATGCAGACTCACGATGTTGAGGATGCTGGGATTCGTCCGACGGCGTCCTCCGGCTGAACGGCCACGATCGAGGCACGCACTCTAGGGTCGCGAAGAAAAGCACGACAAGCAAACGTTGGCGTTCGGAATTTCGGGGGAGACACGGTGGACGCGCGGTTCTGGCTGATACAGGCCTTCAACGGCATTTCTTACGGTGCGCTGCTGTTCCTGGTGGGCAGCGGGCTGTCGCTGATCTTCGGCGTGATGCGCATCGTCAATCTCTCGCACGGCGCCTACTTCCTGCTCGGCGGCTATATCGCGCTGTCGGTGATCTGGGCGACCGGCTCGTGGGCGCTGGCGATTCCCGTGGCGGCACTCGCGGTCGCCATCCTGGGCCTGTTGATGGAGCGCATCTTCCTGCGCCCGCTCGGCTTCGATCCGCTGCGGCAGGTGCTGCTCACGGTTGGCTTCGCCTTCCTGTTCCAGCAGGCCGCGCTCGACATCTGGGGCGGCAACAACATGGACATCAATCCGCCCGAGGCGCTCACCCAGAGCGTGGTCGTGGGCGGGCTGTATTTCCCGCTCTATCGCATCTTCATGATCGGGGTGGCGCTGGCGATCGGCATCGTGCTCTGGCTGGTGATGGAGAAGACCCGCATGGGCGCGGCGGTGCGCGCCACCGTCGACGACGCCGAGATGGCGCGCGGCGTCGGCATCGACAC
>DASWSO010000108.1:0-3420 GCA_036402635.1 Xanthobacteraceae bacterium | reverse complement strand
TCCGTCGATCATGGTGACGCCGTTCGGCACCCACGACGAGGTGCGCGTCGCCGACGGCTACGAGTTTTCCTCCGCCACCATGGCGCTGGTGATCGGCGATCACGCCGGCACCCATGTCGATGCGCCGCTGCACTTCGATGCACGGCCGGGCGCCGCCACCATCGACCAGATCCCGCTGGAGAACTTCTTTCTCGACGCCGTGTGTCTCGACCTCTCGCACAAGCCGCTGAAATCCGACATCTCGATCGAGGATCTCGAGCGAGCGGAAGCCGCGGCGGGCGTGCAGATCGGCAAGAACGACATGGTGCTGCTGCACATGGATTTCTTCCGCCGCTGCTACGGCACCGAGGGCTATCTCACCGATTTCCCCGGCCTCACGAAAGAGTCGGCGACCTGGCTCGGCCGCAAGGGGATCGCGATGTTCGGCGTCGAAGCGGTCAGCCCGGGGCGTCCCGGCCGCAACAATTTCGAGGTCCACCACGTCTGCCGCGACCTCGGCTTCACCCATGTCGAAGGGCTGGTGAACATGGAGAAGCTGATCGGCAAGGGGCGCTTCAAGTTCATCGGCTTTCCGCTCAAGATCAAAGGCGGCACCGCGAGCCCGATCCGCGCCGTCGCCATGCTGGACGCGTAGCGCACGCTCTCTCATTTTCGTCATGGCCGGGCTTGTCCCGGCCATCCACGTCTTCCTTCCGGATCTGGGCGTCGGGCATGACGACCGAGTAACTCAATTGAGGTGATCCGGCCGCAGCAGCTCCGGCGGCGACCACCGCATGGTCTGGCGGCCGTGCTTGAACGCGGCGAGCGGCTGCGCGATCTCCGCCACCGCCTGCTCGGGCGTTTGCGCGTTGATCACCACCAGGTCGGCGGCGCCGCCGACCTTCAGCCCGTAGTCCTGCAGATTGAGCAGCCGCGCCGAGCGGTCGGTGAGCATGCGGAAACATTCGCGCAATTCGGCCGGGCGATCGAGCTGCACCACGTTGGCGTAAAGGTTCGCCATGCGGATCAGCGAGCAGTCGCCGTAGGGCGTCGCCGGATTGAGGATGTTGTTGGAGGAGAGCGAACAATTGACGCCGTGCTGCATCAGGAAGTTGGCGTCGGCGACGCCGCGGCGCACGTTGTGGTCCTGGTCGCGCCCCATCAGGAAAAGGTCGGTGGCGGGCAGCACCGTCACGGCGATGCCGGTGTCGGCGAGGCTGCGCGCCAGCGCCGCGACTTCGGCCGGCGGCATCAGCGACAGCTTGGCCATGTGGCCGACCACGACGCGGCCGCCCCGCCGGTATTGTTCCGTCAGCTCACGCACCAGATGGATATCCATCGCGTCGGGCGTGTGTCCGACGTCGAGATGCATGTCGATGTCGGTGTCGTAGTCGCGCGCGAGCTCGAAGATGCGGCGGATCTGCCCGGCGTGGTCGGTGTCGTAGCGCGGCGCGCCGCCGATCACGCGGGCGCCGCGCTTGAGCGCTTCCACCAACAGCGCGTCGGTGCCCGGATAGTTGGTCAGCCCCTCCTGCGGAAAAACGCACATCTCGATGTCGATCGCCCATTTGTATTCGGCGATCAGCGCCTGCACGGCTTCGAAGCCGCGCATGCCGATGCCGGGGTCGACCTCAACTTGCGTGCGCATGCGCGTGGTGCCGTGCTTGATGCATTCCTCGACCGTGCGCGCCGCGCGTGCGTGCACGTCCTCGACCGACATGCTCGTCTTCAGCGGCGCGACGCCGACCACCGGGCTGAGCTTGGCGCGCTCCTGCGGCGCGCAGCGATCGATGATGCGCGACTTGTCGATGTGGATGTGGGTCTCCACCAACCCGGGACACACCAGCATCCCGCCCGCGTCGTACATTTCTGCGTCGGCCACGAGCCCGCGCTCGAGCGCGACCACGCGTCCGTCCGCGATGCCGATATCGAGCGGCGGCGCGTCCGCGTGCTCGGCGAGCCGCGCGTTGCGGATGATCAGGTCCACGGTTTCAATACTCCGTCATTGCGGGCGGGCGCGCTTGGCGAGACCCGGAATCCATGAACCGCGAAACCAGGAAAATCGCGCCGCGTGTGCGGCGTCGAAACGGCTGTGGTGATGGATCCCCGGTTCCCCCGCGCTGCTCGGGCCCCGGGATGCCACGCCCACATTCGCTTCACTCGACCTTGATGTTGGCGCCCTTGATGATCGGCCACCACTTCTCGATCTCGGCCTTGTGGTGGGCGGCCAGCGCGGCGGCGGTCTGCTGCTCGCGCGGCGGAATTTCCTGGCCGAGGTCGGTGAGGCGCTGGCGCACCGCCGGATCGGCGAGCGCTTCCATCGCGGCGGCGTTGATCTTCTCGACGGCTTCCGCCGGCGCGCCCTTCGGCAGCCACAGGCCGAACCAGGTGGAAATGTAGACGCCGGGGGCGCCGGCCTCATCGATCGTCGGGATGTTCGGCGCCGCCGCCAGCCGCGTCTTCGATGTCACCGCATAGGCCTTCACCTGGCCGTTGCGCACGTAGGGCAGGGCGCTGATCGCCTGGTCGAACGAGATGTCGATGTGGCCGGCGACCAGATCGCGCATGATGTCGGAGGAGCCGGCGCGGTACGGCACGAACTGGAAGTTCGCACCGGTGACCTTCTGGAAATACAGGCCGCTGACGTGCTGGCCGGAACCCGGACCGGCGGTGCCGCCGGACGCCTTGTCGGCATTGGCCTTCAGCCAGCCGATCAGCTCCTGCAGGTTGTTGGCCGGCAGCGTGGAGCGGCTCACCACGATGTACGGATTGTTCGGCAGCAGCGCGACCGGCTCGAAATCGTTGAGCAGGTCGTAGGGCAGCTGATAGATCGCGCCGTTGACCACTTGCGTCGGCCAGTTGCCCATCAGCATCGTGTAGCCGTCCGGGGTCGCGCGCACCGCTCGGCCGACCGCGATCGTGCCGGCCGCGCCGGTGACGTTCTCGACCACGACGGTCTGGCCGAGCGATTGCCGCATGCGCTCGCCGAGAATGCGGGCGACGGCGTCGGTCGGCCCGCCGGCGCCGAACGGAACGATCATCGTGATCGGCCGCGCCGGATACGCTTGCGCGTTCGCGCCCACGGTGCCGGCCAACAGGCCGAGCGCCGCCGCAACTATTTTCATGCCGCCGGCCTGCTTGGTCATCTCGCGCATCCTCGTGATGGTGATGGGGTCCCGGCGGCTTCGCGCCGGCAGCGATAGCACGCGCGCGCCGCGGCTCGGAAGCCGCCCTCCGCGTGCATCGGCGCGGCGTTGCGCGCGAGCGGTCTGCGGGCAGCGCATCGCGCGCTCGCGGGCGGCGTTTGCGCGCCCCGAGGCTTTGACAAGTCCCCCTCGAGACGAGGGGGGCGGAGCGCCGATCGGCGCCTGGTTAGTCCGTGGCGGGTCTTTGCGGACCCGCTGCGTCCCTCGCGGGACGCTACGCCTTTCGGCGCTCCAC
>DASWSO010000107.1:0-11416 GCA_036402635.1 Xanthobacteraceae bacterium | reverse complement strand
GGCGCGAGCTCGATGCCGAAGCGCTCGGGCTTGAGGTCGGCGATCTTGGTCAGCGGGTGCGGTCCGGCCCAGATCATCGCGATCACCTTGCGGCCCGGCTTGTCCTTGAGCGCGTCGAACAGCCGCTGCGCCGAGGCGGTGAAGTCGGTCGTCGTCTGCGGCGCGTATTCCTCGAACACCACTTTGGCGGACGACTTCGTGTCGGCGAGCGCCTGCTTGAGGGCGGCGACGCCGTCGCGGCCGAACGCATAGTCCTGCGCCAGGGTCGCGACCGACACCTCGCCCTTGCCGAACGCAACGGCGGTCGCGAGCGCATCCTGGGTGGAGTTGCGCGAGGTGCGGAAAACGTAGCGGTTCCACTTGTCGCCGGTGATGCTGTCCGCCACCGCGGGCTCGACGATCAGCAGCCGCTTGTTCTCCTCGGCGACCGGCAGCATCGCCAGCGCCGCGCCGGAGGAGGTGGTGCCGATCGCCAGCGCCACCTTGTCGTCGTTGTAGGCCTGCTCCAGCAGCGATTTTGCGAGGTCCGGCTTACCCTGGTCGTCCTTGGTGAGGACGACGATCTTGCGGCCGTTCACCGCCATCGAGCCCTTGGTCAGGTATTCGAGCCCGAGCATCAGCCCGGCCTCGGTCTGCTTGGCATAGGCTTCGAGCGGCCCGGTGCGGCCGGCCAGCAGCGCGATCTTGATGTCCTGCGCGGCCGCGATCCCGCCCGACAGCAGCACGGCGGAGACGATACCGAAGATCAGCTTCTTCATGCAGCTCTCCTGCAGACGGCTTCGAGAGGAGCCCGACCGAAGTGATTGAATGTACGCGTTCCCCGCGAACTTGACCTGCCGCCGGACATCCCTGTCAAGATAAAGCCGTGAAACCGAATGCCGATCGTTTGGGCAGCCGCCGGCATGCTGCCGGAAGCGCCGTCCCCGAGGGAGTGCAGGAATGCCCAATCTGGTTGCCGCCGATCGCGTCGAGATCCGCGTCCTCGTCGACAACGTCACCGACATGCTCTCGACCACGCCGCCGCATGTCGAAAGCGAGTCGGCGGGGCTCAACCGCCGCGGTTTCCGCATGAGCGGCGGCAAGTGCTTTTGCTGCGCGGCGCACGGCCTGTCCTGCACCGTCACGGCGTATCGCGGCGAGCAGGCCCGCACCGTGCTGTTTGACACCGGGCCGGAGGATTACGCGTTCGAGCGCAACGTGACGCGGCTCGCGGTCGATCTCGGTACGGTCGAGAGCATGGTGCTGTCACACGGCCACTGGGATCACGCCGGCGCGATGCTGCTGGCGCTGAACATGATCCGCAGCCGCAACGGCGGCCGCGACGTGCCGTGCTACACCCACCCCGGCATGTTCCGCCGGCGTGGCGTCCGGCAACCGAACGGCTCGGTGCGGGCGATGGAGGACGTGCCTTCGGTCGAGGACCTGACGGCGTTCGGCGCGCGCGTGGTGACCACCACCGAGGAGCAGCTGCTGCTCGATGATCTCTTTTACGTCAGTGGCGAGATCCCGCGGGTGACTGCGTTCGAGCGCGGTTATCCGGGGCAGGTCTGCAAGGACGACAACGGCGAATGGGTGCCGGACGAGCTGCTGCTGGACGAGCGCTGGCTCGCCGTGAATGTCGCCAATAAAGGTTTGGTCGTGCTCAGCGCCTGCTCGCATGCCGGCATCGTCAACGTGCTCAAGCATGCCAAGGCGACCTTCCCGGGAGTGCCGCTGCATGCCGTGATGGGAGGCCTACACCTCGCCGGCCCGAACGAGAACATCATCCCGCAAACGGTCGAGGGCTTGCGCGAGTTCAGCCTGAGCACGATCGCGGCCGGCCATTGCACCGGCTGGCGCGCGATGACGGCGCTCGCCAACGCGTTCGGCGATCCGACGCTGGCGCCGACCGCGGTGGGCAAGCGCTTTATGTTCTGAGACCGGTCGTGCCCGGCACAAGGCCGGACATGACCAGGACCGAACCGGTTTTTTCGCTCACCGCAGAAAAGGATTGCTCACGCGCTCGCGGCCGACGGTGCTGGTCGGGCCGTGGCCGCAGATGAAGGAGACGTCGTCGCCCAGCGGCAGGATCTTGTCCTTGATCGAGCGCATCAGCGCGGCCGGATCGCCGCCCGGCAGATCGGTGCGGCCGACCGAGCCCTGGAACAGCACGTCGCCCAGCAGCGCGAAGCGCTGCTCGGGGTTGAAGAACACGACGCTGCCGGGCGAATGGCCGGGGCAGTGCAGGATCTGGAAGCGCAGGCCGGCGACCTCGACCTCGTCGCCCTCGTCGAGCCAGCGGTCGGGCGTGACGTTGCGCGCCTCGATGCCGTAGTTGCGGCCGCTCTCGACCAGATGGTTGAGCAGGAACTCGTCGGCCCGGTGCGGTCCCTCGATCGGGACCCGCAACTCCTCCTTCAGCTCGGCGGCGCCGCCGGCGTGATCGATATGGCCGTGGGTGAGCAGGATCTTCTCCACCGTGACGCCGGTTTGCGCGAGTGCCTCGCGCACCGCCGGCAGGTCGCCGCCCGGATCGATCACGGCGCCGCGCTTGGTGGCCTCGTCCCAGATCAGCGTGCAGTTCTGCTGGAACAGCGTGACCGGGATGATGGCAGCCTGTGCCTTTGCCATGCGGCTTGTCCTCGCGAAAACGGAGCAGGGAAGGGCGTGCCGTCGCGGCGGACTGTGCAAGCGCCGCAACTGCGTTAGCATCCCGCGACCGTTTCGTCATCGGGGAGGGATACATGCCGGCGAGTGGTGGTCGCGTCGTCGTTCTGACCGGGGCGGCCGGCGGCCTCGGCCGCGCGATGACGGCGGCGCTGCTGGGTGACGGCCATGCCATCGCGGCGGTGGATCGCGATGCCGCCGCCATGGACCGGCTGATCGCCGAGCATTCCGGCGCGGCCGATCGGCTGGCGCCGATCCTGGTCGATCTCGCCAGCGAACAAGGCTGCCGTGACGCCGTCGAGCAAGCGGCCGCCCGGTTCGGGCGCGTCGACGCCGTCATCAACAATGCCGGCATCGGCGTCAGCAGCCTGCGGCCGGATGCCGAGACCCGGCATCCGGACATCGAGGAACTGACGCCGGAGATCTGGGACCGCTTCTATGCGGTCAACGTGCGGGCGCCGGTGCTGCTGACGCGCGCGGCGGTGCCCGGCATGCGGGCGCGCGGCTGGGGCCGCATCGTCAACAACACTACCAGCTACCGCACCATGCTGCGGGTGCTGCCCTATGGGGCCACCAAGGCGGCGCTGGAGGCGACCTCGGCGGTCTGGGCCGAGGAGTTCGCCGGCAGCGGCATCACCGTCAACGTGCTGGTGCCGGGCGGGCCGACCGACACGCCGTTCGTTGGCGCCGGGGTTTCATGGCCGCGCGACCAGATGCTGAAGCCCGTGATCATGGGCCCGCCGGCGCGCTGGCTGATGTCGGACGCTTCCGACGGCTTCACCGGCCAGCGCATCACCGCCGGGCGTTGGGACGCGGCGCTTCCGCCGGCCGAGGCGGCGCGCGCAGCGAGCCGCGCGATCGGCTGGCCGGAGCTCGCGGCCGACGCCGTGTGGCTGCAGGCGAAGCCGGCCTGACCGCGTCGGGCGCTTTGTCCTTTACGGTCAAACGGCCTAAGACAGAAGGCAAGAACGGCAGCGCCGCCGCACGCGGCGTACGAGCAAAGGAGTCCCCCCATGAGCATGGCAATGGAGAAGCGCGACACCAAGGCGAGCGCCCCGAAGAAGGACAGCGCCGTGTTCAACTGGGAAGACCCGCTGGACCTCGAGGGCGAGCTCACCGACGAGGAGCGCATGGTGCGCGACAGCGTGCGCCAGTACGCCCAGGACAAGCTGTTTCCGCGCGTGTTGATGGCCTATCGCGAGGAGAAGTTCGACCGCGCCATCATGAGCGAGATGGGCGAACTCGGGCTGCTTGGCGCCACCATCCCGGAACAATACGGCGGCGCCGGCCTGGGCTATGTGGCCTACGGGCTGATCGCGCGCGAAGTTGAGCGGGTGGATTCAGGCTACCGCTCGGCGATGTCGGTGCAGTCGTCGCTGGTCATGCACCCGATCTACGCTTACGGCAGCGAGGAGCAGCGCCGCAAATACCTGCCGAAGCTGGCGAGCGGCGAATGGGTCGGCTGCTTCGGCCTCACCGAGCCGGACCACGGCTCCGATCCCGGCTCGATGAAGACCCGCGCCGTCAAGGTCGCCGGCGGCTACAGCCTCACCGGCAACAAGATGTGGATCACCAATTCACCGATCGCCGACGTGGCGGTGGTGTGGGCGAAACTCGACGACGTGATCCGCGGCTTCATCGTCGAGCGGGGCCCCAAGGGATTCTCCACTCCGAAGATCGAGGGCAAGCTGTCGCTGCGCGCCTCCGTCACCGGCGAGATCGTGCTCGACGGCGCGGTGGTGCCGGAAGAGAACCTGCTGCCCAACGCGAAGGGCCTCGGCGGGCCGTTCGGCTGCCTCAACAAGGCGCGCTACGGCATCTCCTGGGGCGCCATGGGGGCGGCGGAGTTCTGCTGGCATCGCGCGCGCCAGTACACGCTCGACCGCACGCAGTTCCGCAGACCGCTCGCCGCCAACCAGCTGGTGCAGAAGAAGCTCGCCGACATGCAGACCGAGATCACGCTCGGCCTGCACGGGTCGCTGCGGCTCGGCCGCATGATGGACGAGGGCCGCGCCGCGCCGGAGGCGATCTCGCTGATGAAGCGCAACAATTGCGGCAAGGCGCTGGAGATCGCGCGCATGTCCCGCGACATGCACGGCGGCAATGGCATCTCCGACGAGTTTCACGTGATGCGCGTGATGTGCAATCTCGAAACCGTCAACACCTACGAAGGAGCGCACGACGTGCACGCGCTCATCCTCGGGCGGGCGCAGACCGGCATCCAGGCGTTCACATAGCTGCGGGCCGCAACGGCTCGAACGGTTCAAAAAAAGCGGAGGAAATTGTGATGTCGGTGAAGCGCAGCGTCGAGTTCCTGAGCAAGGGCGTGACGGTCCGCGGCGACCTCGTGCTGCCGGCCGGCAGCGGCCCGTTCCCGCTCATGGTGATGGGCGGCGGCTGGTGCTACGTGAAGGAAATCGTCATGCCGCACTACGCCGAGGCGATCGTCGCCGCCGGCGTCGCGGTGCTGATGTTCGACTACCGCTGCCTCGGCGCCAGCGACGGCGAGCCGCGCCAGCACATCGATCCGTGGGCGCAGATCGAGGACTACAAGAACGCCATCACGTTCGCCGAGACGCTCGACGGCATCGATGCCGATCGCATCGGCGTCTGGGGCATCTCGTACGCCGGCGGGCACGTGCTGATCGTCGGCGCCACCGATCCGCGGGTGAAGTGCATCGTCTCCAACATTCCGGTGGTCAACGGCTACGACAACATGCGCCGGGTGCATGGCGCGGCGCGTTTCAACGACCTCACGGAAGCGCTGCTCGCCGACCGCCGCGAGCGCGGGCGCGGCGGCGCCGGTGGGCGCATGGCGTTCTCATCGCTCACGCCGCATGAGGAGCTGTCGACCTGGCCGTTCCCGCTGATCCACCAGGTGTTCCACGACATCAAGGCCAAGGAGGCGCCGCGCCACGAGCACTGGAGCACGGCGGAATCGACCGAAATGCTGCTGAGCTACGACGTGTTTCCGTTCGCCAGGCGCATCTACAACACGCCGACGATGATGGTGGTCGCGGAGGGCGACGAGATCACGCTGTGGGACCTGGAGATCGAGGCGTTCAACGCCATTCCGTCGCCGCAGAAGCAGCTGGCCGTGATCCCGCGCGTCTCGCACATGAGCCTGTACTCGCAGAAGACGCACCTGCAGGTCGCCGGCGCGGCCGCGGCCGAGTTCGTGCGGCGGCATCTTGGGTCGTCGCGGCAGCCGATGCAGGCAGCCGCGGAGTAGCGCAGCCGCCCCGGCTTCTCGGCGGACGTTTTCGAGCCGCTGCTAGCGCTGGGCGGCGCGGCCCAGCCGGCCGGCGCGCTCGCCCTTGATCAGGCTGACGGTACCCCGGGCGGGTGTGTGGACGACGTGGCAGCCGTGCTGCGTGGCCAGCAGGTGGCAGCGCATCTTGGCGGCATCGTCCTCGATCCCGGGCGGGAACGCCTTCTCGAACTGATCGTAGGGCAGCGCCACGCTCTCGCCGGTCGGGAGCGCCTCGAGCGTTCGCGTGAGGTCGTCGAGTTCCATGCAAAGTTTCCGCCGGGTCGGAGCGCGTTTGATCCGGCATGCGCGTGACCGTCGGCGGCAAATGCCATCCGCCGATCAGTGTCGAGGCCGGAAGCGATGATCGGCCTACTGGTATCAGTCCCGGCACCTGCGACCAAGCACCAACTTCGATTCAGCCTATTTATTCTGCCGATACGCTGTCCGTGAGCCACTATATTTAGCTTCTGCGCTCCCCGACGTGGTATCCTGGCTGATTGGGAAGTGTTTTCCAGAAAAAGAGGGAGCAACAGCATGCACATTCCACCGGAGATCAAGCCGGCGTCTTGGGGAGCCATCGGAGGCGCTATCGCGTTGGCGATCGTGGGTTTCAGCTGGGGAGGCTGGGTCACGGGTAGCCGCGCCGAGACCAACGCCAAGGAACGGGCCGACGCTGCCGTGGTGAAAGTGCTGGCGCCGATCTGCGCCGAGCGCTTCATGCAGCAGGTCAACGCCAAGGACCGCCTGGTCGAGCTGAACAAGGCGAGCTCGTGGGAGCGCGGCTCTTTCATCGAAAAGGGCGGCTGGGCCACGCTGCCGGGTAGCGCTACGCCGTCATCGGGCGTCGCGCGCGCCTGTGCGGACGCGCTCGGGCAGCCGAAGGCGTGAGCAAGAGGCGCTCCGCCTTCCCAAGGCGGAGCGCACGTCGAGGGAACGATGGAAAGACTGCGATTAGTTCCAGGCCTGCTCCGCAAAATCTTGACCGGGCTCAGCCCCAAGGAGCAAGAGGACCGTTTGCGCGACCGCAAGGACCTTCGCGAGCAGCAGAACGACAAGGCGCAGAAGAAGGCGGCGGAAAACCGGCGCCGCGACGGGCCGGATCGTTGAGGCGGGGCGCTACTTCGCCGCTTGCTTTTTCGTCATCCGCGGCAGCGGATAATCCGGGCTTTCGTACAACACGCGCATTTCGTGATTGTCGAAGCGCCGCTCATCGACTTCCATATAGGCGCCCAGCAGCATCGCGGGAGGAAGCTCCTCCATGGCGAAGCGGATCGCTTCCGCCGCGCTTCCGAAACGCTTGTAGCCCATCGGGCCGGAATGTTTGCGGCTGCGGCTTGGAAACAGTTCCGCCTCGCTGCGGGATTGGAAAATATTCATTCGGCTAAGCTCCTGCGGTGAGCCGTCTCGAAAACGAAAGGCTCAAAAAACGGATGTCTGTCCCACAGTAGCACATGCTCGCCACAAAGCGTGAGCCACCGGGTTGCTTGCCGGATCGGCGCCGGCGCCCGGATCTGTTGACGCCATCCGAGTTGTTAAAGCATTGCGGCTAGCATCGGGTGAGCACGCGCCCAGGAGGCTTGCATGGCCAGCGACCCGATCCGCGAACGCTACGATGCATTCTTTGCCGCCGAATTCATGCCGATCATCCGCTACCAGCAGTCACAGGGTGCGGACGAGCGCATGGCGTATGCAGAGGAATACTCCGCCCGCCAGCTCGGCCAGATCAACCAGAAGCTCGGCCGCCTCATCGAGATCCTGGAGCGCAACGCCGAGGCCGCGCCCGGCATCGCGGAACCGGTCGCGGTCGCCGACCAGGCCGCCTGATCGGGCGGCTACGCGCCCGCCGGCACCGTTGCCGCGAGCGTGCTGGGGTCCTGCTGCAGCTCGAAGCTCGTATCCTGGCGCACCTTCTCCAGCATGGCGAGAAGGTGCATGGCGTTCTGGCTGGAGACGGTCAGCTCATGCCAAGTATTGGCCTCGTCGGTATACTGGATTTTCATCACATCTTCCGCGGCGGACTCTCCGGGATAGAGCACCGCCCGCTGAAAAGTGGCTGTCTTGGTGTTCATCGGACTTCCCTCCGCTGTCGGTCGCGGCGATCGCAGCCGTCGCTGCACGCAGCGCCGCCGGCCATTTCCCTGATTGCAACGAGGCTCGGTGCAACGACGCCGTCTGCCGGTGACATGCGTGCTGCCGGGGAACTGACGGCGAAGTTCGGCACCTTCGCGTCTTGAGGCAGCTTCGGACGAGCATGGCTCGCCGGAAGCAATGTTAGAGTGTGCCCGGATTGCCGTAAAGCCGCCTCCGGTGTTGTCTGGCCCTCAGCCCGGTTCCAGGCCCTTGGCCTTTAAGGCGGCAGCGGCTGCGGGCGACAACAGGTGCCGGATCAAAGCTGTTGCTCCGGCCGGTTCCGCGGCTTGCGCGTCGACGCCCACCATGAAGTCGAAATCCGCGCCGACCTGCAATTCACCGGGAAGCACCCCGACTAGATCGATCTCGCGGTTGTTCACGATCACGATCGGCAGCACGACCGCGAGTTCGGCACCGCCCTTGGCAAGGACGTCCCTGAATTCCCCTGCAGGCGTCACGATCGTCTTGGATTTGAGCTCGTCGGTGAGGCCGAGCCGTTCGATCACACGGGCGGCTTGCACCCCAATTCCGCCGCCCCTGGTCGGGTCGGAATAGGTAATCGACTTGGCGGCCAGCAATGTGCGCCTGACGGCTTCGACCGTGCTGATGTCGGGCTTCGGAGCACCGGCCCTGACCGCGAAGGCAAGCGGCGAGCGCGCCAGGCGAGTAGAGCCGTCGCCGGCGATCCTGGCTTGCTTCGCAAGCGGAGCGAACAACGACCTTGTCAGGACGATAAGGTCGGCGCGCTCGCCGCCGCGGATGCGGTTCGCGAGCACGCCGGCAGTCGCATAGGAGACGGCGACGTGATCACCGCTGGTGCGTTCGAAATCGCGCGCGAGATCGTCGAACACCGGCCGCAAGGCTTCGGTGCACAGCACCTTGATCTCGGCCGCCGCGACCAGCCCCGTCTGGGCCAGCAACGTTACGGCTGCAACGCCGATCGCTATCCGGCTCTTCACTGCCTACTCCTCCGATTATTTAAGTGCGCGTCGTTGGCGATCGGACTACATCCACGTCGCGCGCGCAACCGACGCGCGTTGCAGAACGCCGGAGACAAATCGCTGCAGGATTTTCTCTGCCGGAGACGGATCGAGGGAGCGCGGGCCGCTACTGCTCGAAGCGCTCGATGAACCAGCGCAGGATGCGCATCCAGATCTCGTCCTTGCCGACCGCGTCTTCGACACCGTGCTCGATGTTCGGATTGTCGTTGACTTCCATCACCACCATGCCGTGGTCGGTCTGCTTGATGTCGACGCCATAAAGCCCGTCGCCGATCGGCTTGGCGGCGCGCACCGCGATGTCGATCACCTCGCGCGGTGCCTGGTCGAGATCGAAGGTGCGGTGGCTGCCCTCGCGCGAGGAGCCGTCGGGACGGTGCTTGACGATCTGCCAGTGGCCGCGCGCCATCTTGTATTGGCACACGAACAGCGGCTCGCCGGAGAGCACGCCGACCCGCCAATCGAATTCCGTGGGCAGGAACTTCTGCGCCAGCAGCAGGTCGGTCTCCTCGAACAACTCCTCGGCGATGCGGCGGAACTCCTCGGCCGTGGCGACCTTGTGGACGCCGCGCGAGAACGAGCCGTCCGGGATCTTCACCACCAGCGGGAGGCCGAGCTCGTCCATCGCGCGCGGGATGTCGGAAACGTCGGCGAGCATGACGGTCGGCGGCATCGGCACCTGGTTGGAGCCTAGAAGCTCCATCAGGAACACCTTGTTGGTGCAGCGGATCATCGACATCGGGTCGTCGATGACCGGCATCCCCTCCTGCCAGGCGCGGCGCGCGAACCGGTAGGTGTGATTGTCGATCGAGGTGGTCTCGCGGATGAACAGCCCGTCGTATTCGGCGAGCTCGTCGAGCTGCCGCCGCGTGATCGGTTCGACGTCGACCGACATCTTCTCCGCCACCCGGGCGAAGTATTTCATGGTGGCGACCGAGCTCGGCGGCATCTTCTCGTTCGGATCGTGCAGCACCGCCAGATCGTACTTGGCGGTCGAGCGCGCCTTCGGGTCGCGCCATTCGCGCTTGGTGTGCTGGTGCAGCGACTCGCGGAAGAAGCCGCCTTCGCCGTTGGCGAGGCGGTTGATGTTGCGCGGGCGGATGCGCTCGATCGAGAGCCACTGGCCGGGCGAGATCGTCACCTCCAGCGCCGGACAGCGGAACCAGTCGAACAGCAGCCGGCCGAACGCCTCGAAACGCGAATCGCGCGCGATCCCGAAGCAGACCAGGACCTTGACCTCGCCTTCCGGCTGGAAGTCAGCCTTGCGTGCGCAGCGGTTGAGCTCGTCCTCCAGGTCGGGGAGCGCCTGCTCGTAGAGCTTCGCCTCGCGCAGCTCCAGCATGGTCTCCACCGTCGGCACGACGCGGTGGCCGCGCGCTTCCGCCAGCAGCGAGGCGTAGTAGCCTTTCGACTGGTAGGCGTAGGAGCGCGACAGGTTGACCAGCTTGGGCCGCATGTCGAACAGCCGCGGACGCGCGAGATACTCGCTCGTCGTGATCACCTTGTGAGGGGTGTCGGCGTTCGGAAAGTCCTTGGGCTGGTCGACCAGGATCACCCAGCCGGTCATCGCGTCACCCGTCTATAACCGGCGCGCGCGGGCGCAGCCGCAAGGGCGGCCTCGATGCGCAGCGCGGGAGCCGGAATGGGGCACGGGGTCGCCGTAGTCCTGGAGTGACAGCCGACTGAGAGCCGATTCGCCCGGCCGAGTCAGGCGCATTGCAGGCGCCCGGAGGCGGCGTGCACGGCGAATTTCGGCCGGCCTCGTGGCATTGCTTGGCACCGGAATTTCTAACTCGGAGAGAGAGCCGCCCACCGCCTGCTGCGTGGGCCGGTTGTCCCGGACGGCTTCGCGCGCAAGCCGCGCACAGGTGGATAAGGTTGGTGGTGGAAATAAGGCGAGGAGGCCGGCCGCATGGGGCCGCGGAGCAGGGTGGCTATTCGGTCACGCTGAGGCGCTTCTCGAATCGAACGGCCGCGCTGCCGTCCTGGTAGTAGTCGGGAAGTCGCGCGATCTCGCTATAGCCGGCGCTGCGGTAAAGGTGCGCTGCGGCCGCATTGCTCTGCGCCACTTCGAGCCGCATGCGGCGGCAGCGCCGGCCGGCGGCCGCCCGTTCCGCCGCGGCCAGCAGATCGCTGCCGAGCCCGGCGCCGCGGCCATCGGCGGCGACCGCCAGCGAATAGAGCCGGCCGATATCGGAGCCGGCACGCACCAGCACCAGCACATAGCCGGCGACACGGCCGTCCTGCTCGGCGACGAGCACCACCTGACCGGCGCCAACCAACCGCTGGAAGCTGCGGCGCGACAGACGGTCGGTGCTGAATGCGTCGGTTTCCAGCGCCAGCAGCGCGTCGACGTCGTCGCTGTGCGCCTGCCGCAGCCGGGCGTAGG
>DASWSO010000106.1:0-15012 GCA_036402635.1 Xanthobacteraceae bacterium | reverse complement strand
GTTGACGATGGCGAGCCGCTGGTATGCGAGGTCGGGCGCGACCTCGTGGGTACCGTCGTCGCGCGCGTCGTCACGCTTGGGGTCGTCCGCCCGTAGGGCCGGATCGAGGGGGATTTGCTGGCCCATGGCACGTCCTTTGATGCTGGCGCCCTCGCGCCGGACGGTAACCATGGTCGAGATGGCCGGTTCCCGGCCGGCAGCGGCTCGCAGCGAACCTGCGCGCTATGCCTGCGCCGGCTCGCGCAACAGGTCTTCCAGGTCGAGCCGGTGCGTATGCATCGCGAGCGTGCCGTCGGCCGCGCGCGGCCATTGGTCTTCCGGCTTGTCCCAGTAGAGCTCGACCCCGTTCTGGTCCGGGTCCCGCAGATACAGCGCCTCGCTGACGCCGTGGTCGCTGGCACCGTCGAGCGGGATACCGGCCTGCAGCAGCCGGCGCAGCGCGTCGGCGAGCGCCGCACGCGTCGGATACACGATCGCGGTGTGATAGAGCCCGGTGGTGCCCGGAGGGGGCGGCGATCCGCCTTTGCTCTCCCAGGTATTGAGGCCGATGTGGTGGTGATAGCCGCCGGCTGCGATGAAGGCGGCCTCGCTGCCGTAGCGCTGCATCAGCTCGAAGCCGAGCACGCCGCTGTAGAAGCCGAGCGCGCGGTCGAGGTCGGCGACCTTCAGGTGCACGTGGCCGATGCGGGCGCCGGGCGCGACCGGCTGCGGCGCCGGCGTAAGCGGAGCTAAGCGTGGCGACATGCGACCTCCAAGACCGAGAGCCCAACAGGCAACACCGCATCTATGTCGCGGCCGTCAGGTCCGAAAGCCCGGTGTCATCGCCCCGGCGCGTAGAGGCCGGGCTGGATGGCCGGGTCGGCCGGATCGAAGCGGTTCTCGACCAGCGACAGCTGGCCGGTGAAACGGTTGCGGGCCAGGAAGGTGCGGCCAACCTCCAGCTGCTGCGGCTCCCAGGCGGCGAGCGCGGCCGGCACGTCGCCGCCGCTCTCGCGCAGCCGATCGGCCAAAGCCCATGCATCGACCGCCGCCTTGGTGGTGGCGGCGCCGGCGTGCGGCCGGGTCGCGAAGGCGGCGTCGCCGATCATGCAGGCGCGGCCATACGCCATGCGCGGCACTTCCACGTCGAACAGCGCCTGGATGAACGGCTCGCGCGTTTGCGCCACCACTTCGGCGGCGGCCGGAGCGAGCAGCGCCGCGGCGTCGGACTTGATCTGCGCGACATGGCGGTCCTGCAGCATGCCGGCCGGCACCGAGATCGCCCGCCGCGTGCCGGCGCGGTCGGTCATCATCGCGTCGAGCGGCTCGCCTTCCGCGACGTTGCGGTACCAGACGAAATTATAGAGCGCCGGCTCGCGACCGCCGGCATCCGGGATCGCATAGACCAGCGCGTGACTGTAGGGCGGAACCACATAGGTGACGGCGTCGGACAGCGCCGCCCGGGTCTCCGCGCTCAGCGCGGACGCCGGTGCAAAGCCGCGCCAGGCGACATAGCCGACGTAGCTCACCGGCGTTTCCGGCGCCAGCAGCCGGCGTCCGGTCGAGAGGATGCCGTCGGCGAACACCACCAGGTCGACGGTTTCGCTGCGCCCGCCGGCAAACTGCACGGTGATGGCATCGTCACGCTGGTCGATGTCCGTGCACGCGTGGCCGAGGTGATAGCAGGCGGGATCGAACGCGGCGGAAAGCGCGCGATGCAGCGACGCCCACGAGGTGAACTGGCCGCGGATCGGCAGGTTCGCGATCACCCGGTTGCCGTCACCGATGTGGCGGAACCATTGGGTGACGGTGCTCACGTCCTTGAGGTCGATGCCGGCGCGCTGCTGCAGCAGTTGCGCCATCTCGGGCACGATGCGCAGGCCGGCGCCGTGCGCCTGCAGCCGCTGCGGCACGCGCTCGTAGACGTCGACGGCGCAGCCGGCGTTCCGCAGCGCCACCGCCGCCATCAGCCCGCCGAGCGAACCGCCGATCACCGCGACCCGAGGTGCTGAAGGGTAACGCTTCAGCGGACACCCCCGCCCGACGGCCGATGGCACGGCATCGCGGCTGCACCGTCGCGTCGATTGGAGACCGGGCCGCGGGACGCGCAGCACCCACGGCCGGCTGTCACAGCGCTTACCGCTCCCGGAAGGTGCGGGCGATCTGCTCCTGCAGCGGCTTGATCAGATAGTCGAGCGGCGTGCGGTCATGGGTGCGGATGTACACTTCCACCGGCATGCCGGGGACGAGCTGCAGATCATCGAGCCGCTTCACTTCGCCGGCCGCCAGCGCGATGCGGGCGAGATAGTACGGCTGGTTCGGCATGCCGGTCTGGCTCGGCTGCTGCTCGCGCGAGAGATCCGGCCCGAGCACCGTCACCCTGCCTTCCAGGTCCGGCATGGTGCGCCGATTGCCGGCCAGCACACGCACATGCACCGGCGCACCGACCGTGACCTGGTCGACGTCCTGCGGCGCGATCTTGGCTTCCACCAGCAGCGCGTCCGCCTTCGGCACGATCTGCATGATGATGTCGCCGCGGCCGATCACGCCGCCGATGGTGTGGACCGTAAGCTGGTAGACGATGCCGGCCTGCGGAGCGCGGATGTCGATGCGCTTGAGCTCGTCCTGCGCCGCGTTGACCCGCTCTTGCAGCTCGGCGATGCGGCCCTGGCTCTCGCGCAGGTCCTTCAGCACGTCGGTGCGGAAATCCTGATCGAGCTGCAGGATCTGCAGCTCGGTCTCGGCGACCTTGCCGCGCGAGCGCGCGATCTCGGCCATCAGTTGTCCGCGCTCGCCCTGCAGCCGCGCCTGATCGCGTTGCAGCTGCATGTAGCGCACGATGGTGACGAGGTTCTGCTTGTACAGCGCGGAGACGCCGGCGAGCTCCTCGCCGATGAACTTGATCTCGCTCACCTTGGCGTCCTGCTGCGCCGTCAGGCCGCGGGTCTCCTGTTCGGTCTGCGCGACGCGTTCCCGCAACTGCGAGCGCTGCCCCTTGCGGCCGTCGCGGCGGGCCTGGAACAGCTTCTGCTCGCCGGCCACCGCACTCTCGACGGTGGGCTCGGCGCGGCGCGCCAGCAAGGCCGCGGAAAACGTGATCTCGTCGAGCAGGTCGCGCTCGGCGATCAGCCGCGCCTCGCGTGCGACGAACAGGTCGAGCTGCGACTGCACCACGCCGAGATTGGCGCGGGTGAGCGTCTCGTCGAGCCGGATCAGCATCTGGCCGGCTTCGACCTCGCTGCCTTCCCGCACCAGGATCTCGCCGACGATTCCGCCGTTGAGGTGCTGCACCTTCTTGACGTTGGTTTCCACGACGATCGAGCCGCCGGCGATCACGGCGCCGGCCAGATGCGTGGTCGCGGCCCAGCCGCCGACGCCGCCGAACACGATCAGCAGCGCCGCAAACCCGAAGATGTTGATGCGGCGGATGGCGCGGCGCGGGTCGCGTGTCACCGGGGTGTTCATCGGCCGCCTCCCGCGGTCTCGGCGCCGACGATCTTGAGCGAGGTCCCCATCGAGGCTGCGGCCGGGTGCGCGGCCGGCGCCCGCGGCGGCGGAGCGAGCTTGCTGAGCACCTCGTCGCGCGGACCGAACGCCTGCTGGGTGCCGTCACGCACCAGCAGCACCTTATCGCAGACCTGCAGCGCGCTCGCCCGATGCGCGATCATGAGGACGATGGCGTGGCGCGCCTTGGCGTCGCGGATCGCCTGCATGAGCGCGGCTTCGCCTTCGGCATCGAGGTTGGCGTTCGGCTCGTCTAGCACGATCAGGAACGGGTCGCCGTAGAGCGCGCGCGCCAGCGCGACGCGCTGTCGCTGTCCGGCCGACAGGATCGCGCCGGCGTCGCCGATGCGGGTGTCGTAGCCGGCCGGCAGGCGCAGGATCATGTCGTGTGCGCCGGCCGCCTGGGCGGCCGCAATCACCGCGTCGGCGTCCGGCTCGATCGCCATGCGGGCGATGTTCTCGGCGACGGTGCCGTCGAACAGCTCGATCGCCTGCGAGACATAGCCGACGCTCGGACCGAGCGTTTCGGGCTGCCAATTATCGAGCGCCGCCCCGTCGATGCGCACGCTGCCGCGCGCCGGGCGCCAGACGCCGACCAGGACCCGGACCAGCGAGGTCTTGCCGGAGCCGCTCGGCCCGATGATGCCCATCACGTCGCCGGCGGCGAGCCGGAAATTCACGTTCTGCACGATCGCGGTCTGCCCCTCCGGCGGCACCACGACCACGTTTTCGGCCTGCAGGCTGCGGTGCGGCTTCGGCAGTTCGGTGCGCTCGGGCGTGGGACCGATGCGGGCGAGCACGTCGGAGAGCCGGCGGATGCTGTCGCGCGCCGCGACGAACGGCCGCCAGTTGGCGATCGCGGTCTCGATCGGCGCCAGCGCGCGCGCCATGATGATGGAAGCGGCGATCATGGCGCCTGGCGACATCTCACCGCGGATCACCAGGTAGGCGCCGAGCCCGAGGATGGCGGACTGCAGCAGCAGCCGCAGCACCTTGGAGACGCTGCCGAACGACGACACCACGTCGGAAGACCGCTCGACCGCGCCGAGATACTTTTCGTTGAGCGTCGTCCAGCGCCGCCCCAGCACGTCGCCGAGGCCGAGCGCGACGATGGTCTCGCTGTTGCGCCGGCTGGTTTCCGCAACCGCCTGGCGCTCGCCCGCTCCGCGCGCGAGCTCGCGCGATGGTTCGCGGCTGGCACGCTCGGTCATCAGGGTGGCGGCCAGGAGCACGATCGCGCCACCGAGCGACAGCAGCCCGACCCAAGGATGGATCAGGTAGCAGATGAACAGAAAAACCGGCATCCAGGGCAGGTCGACGATGGCGATCGGCCCCGGACTGGTGAGGAAGGTGCGGATCTGGTCGAGGTCGCGCAGCGGCTGGTGCGCCTCGCCCGGGTGCCGCGCGGTCAGCGACAGCCGCACCACGGCATTGTGCACCACGGTGCCGAGATGCTGGTCGAGCAACCCGGCGGCGCGCACCACCACGCGGGTGCGCAACAGGTCCATGATGGCCTGGAAGCCATAGGCGCCGACCAGCAGCAGCGACAGCGCGACCAGGGTCGGTACGCTGCGGCTCGCCAGCACGCGGTCGTAGACCTGCAGCATGTAGAGCGGGCCGGCGAACATCATGACGTTCACCGCTCCGGAGAACAGCGCCACGCTCCAGAACGCGCGCCGGCAGTCCTTCAGGGCGGCCGCCACGGCCGGATGGCGGGGGGGCGCACGCTGCGCAACAGGTCGGATCAGCACGGGAACGTCACCCCCCACCATGGTTCTTGTTGCAGCTCGGTCCGGGCCCGCAGCAACGTTAGCCGGACAACCTTTCGAGCCGCTTAGCGTTGCACCCCAGACCCGCTTCCAGCCTTGCCTCCGCCGCCGTTGCCCGCAGATCGGAGAGGTTTGGTTAGCCGAGCCCTACCTACCTACCCTGAATTGCAGCTTCCTGGCTACAGCAAACGTGAGGCGGCCTCGCCCGCCTCGCCAACGACGGTCAGGGGGTCGCGCCGGACAGGATGAGCATTTCCGCCGGCGGCGGAATTGCAAGAAGCCGACCCGGTGCGTTAACTCAGTCTGGACGGCCGAACGGCTGCTGAAAGGACACAGATGATCCGCTTCGTGTTTCGGTTCGTCGGCTTTTGCATCCTCGCGGCGGCCTTCGTGGCGCTGTTGTACGACGGCACCAAGACGCTCGCCGGCAGCCAGGTCTACTTCACCAAGCTGGGCGACACCTGGAACGCGGTGCACTCCACCAGCCTGCAACTGCTGCAGCCGGCGATCGAGCGGCATGTCTCGCCCTGGCTGTGGGAGACGGTGGTGCTCAACATTTTGACCGCGCCGACCTCGCTGGTGCTCGGCATCCTGGGCGCGCTGCTGATCCTGATCGGGCGCAAGAAGAAGCCGCTGATCGGTTACGGGCGCGATTGAACCGGATCGCTCCCTGTCCGAGCCGGCCGCCAGGGCCTATATTGACGGCCGCAAGCGTCCGAGAGGAGAGCGGCCGATGTTCATGTTCAAGAAGTCGATGGCCATCCCGAAGCCCGGCGAAGCCCTTCCCGGACGGCCCGATCCGATCCCGACCGCCTCCGCGCACCACCTCAACGGCCGCAAGCTGAAAGGGCCGTATCCGGAAGGGCTGGAGACCGCGATGTTCGGGCTCGGCTGCTTCTGGGGGGCCGAGCGCAAGTTCTGGGAACTGGGCGACGGCATCTGGACCACCGCCGTCGGTTATGCGGGCGGCCCGACGCCGAACCCGACCTACGAGGAGGTCTGCAGCGGACGCACCGGTCATAACGAAGTGGTTCTGGTGGTGTTCGACCCCAAGAAGATCCCCTACGAGCAGCTGCTCAAGATCTTCTGGGAGAGCCACGATCCGACGCAAGGGATGCGGCAGGGCAACGACGTCGGCACGCAATACCGCTCCGGCATCTACACCTTCTCGCCGGAGCAGAAGCGTGCCGCCGACGAGTCCAAGCGGGCTTATGGGCGCGCCTTGGCGGACCGGCGCTACGGCACCGTCACGACCGAGGTCGTGGACGCGCCGCCGTTCTACTTCGCCGAGGACTACCACCAGCAATACCTCGCCAAGAATCCGTTCGGCTATTGCGGGCTCGGCGGCACCGGCGTGAGCTGCCCGATCGGCGTGGGCGTGGCGGCAGAATGAAGTCGCCGGCGGCGTCGGAACGGCCAGCCGCCCGGCCGCCGCGCGGTGCCAGCAACGCGTTCGAGGACGCGCTCGAGCGCGGCATCTTCGCCAGCCGCTGGCTGCTGGCGCCGTTCTATCTCGGGCTGATCCTCTGCCTGGCGCTGCTGCTGATCCACTTCGTGATCGAGCTTGCCCGCTTCGTGCCGCAGATGCCGTCGGCGAGCGCGAGCGACGTCACGCTCGCGGTGCTCGGCCTGGTCGACGTGACGTTCACGGCGAACCTCGTGCTGATCGTGATCTTCTCCGGTTATGAGAACTTCGTGTCGAAGATCCAGACCGGCGAGCACGACCGGCCCGACTGGATGACCAAGGTCGATTTCAGCGGACTCAAGCAGAAGCTGATCACCTCGATCGTCGCAATCTCCGCCATTCAGGTGCTCAAGGCGTTCATGAATATCGACAAATATAGCGACACGACCAAGCTCGCCTGGCTGGTCGGCATCCACATGGTGTTCGTGTTCTCGATGCTGCTCCTGTCGATCTCCGACCGGGTCGGCGACCGCGGCCACCGCGAGCATATCCCGCAAGAAGAAGGAGGCTAGACGCGGGCCGGAAATCGGGTATTGCGTGCGATACCGACACAATGAATGTCGGATTGTGGGAGGGAACATTGGGTCGGAATTTGTTCGTTCGCGTCGCCGGTCTCGCCTTGCTGCTCTGGGCGGATGTGGGATTTGCGCAAAGCTACCCGGACCGTCCCGTCACCATCATCATTCCGTTCGCACCCGGCGGCGGCACCGACGCGGTGGCGCGAGGCCTCGGCCCGGTGCTCGCCGCCAAGCTTGGCCAGTCGATCGTGATCGAGAACGTCAGCGGCGGGGCCGGTAACATCGGGGCGGGCCGGGTCGCGCGCGCCGCTCCGGATGGCTACACGCTGATCATGCACAACATGGCGCTGGCGTTGAACATGGCGCTGTTTCGGCGACTTCCGTTCGACGCCGAAAAGGACTTCGTGCCGATCGGCTTCATCAACAGCACGCCGCTCGTGCATATCGGACGCAACGCGATCCCGGCGAAAACCCTTCCCGAGCTGGTCGCGTGGATGAAGACCAACCGGGCGAAGTTCGCCAGCCCCGGCGTCGGGAGCACGGGACACATCGCCGCCGTCCTGCTGGCGAAAGCGGCCGGCGTCGAGTTCGACTACGTCCCGTATCGCGGCGGCGGCCCGGCGCTGCAGGACGTCATCGGCGGTCATGTCGATCTGACCGACGTGACGCTGCAGAACGCAATCGAGCCGATCCGGAACGGGCTCGTGAAGGGCTTTGCGATCACCTCGGACGCGCCGGTGAAGTCGCTGCCGCAGGTGCCCAGCATCGTGCAGGAACTCGGCCCCGGGGCCGGAATCCTGTTCTGGAACCTGCTGCTGGCGCCGGCCGGAACGCCGGACGCGATCGTCCAGAAGATCAGCAATGCGCTGGAGGCGGCGTACGCCGACAAGCAGTTGATCGAGAGCTGGGAGCAGGCCGGCCTGGCCCTTTATCCGAACGATCAGCGCACCCCGGCAGGGGCGCGCAAAATGCTGCGGCAAGAAATCGAGCGCTGGGAAAAGGTCGTGCGCGAGAACAATATCGACGCCCCGCAGTAGCAAGGCGCATCCCAATCGGCCTAGAAGCGTCGGCCCGCCCCGTCCTCTCCGCCTCGTCCTCTCTCATCCATTTCGGAGTCCTCCATGGCATCCCAAGGCCAAAGCCCGCTCGGCAGCAACAAGGCCGAGTCGGTCGAGTGGAATTTCAAGCTGCTCGCCCACCATGAGCTCGACGGCTTTGGCGGCATGGGCGAGGGCATGGCGGTGCAGGTCGCGAAGGACGGCCGCCGCATCATCTGGCTGGCCCACGAGAGCGCTCCGAAGAACTTCACCGCCGTCGACGTGTCGGATCCCCGCAAGCCGAAGGTGGTGTGTCAAACCGAGCTGCCGCACGCCGACGTGCGCTCGAACTCGCTGGAGCTGACCGGCGATACGCTCGCCGTTGCCTACCAGACCCGCCAGCCCGGGATGCAGCCGGCCGGCTTCGAGCTGTTCGATGTTTCCAAGCCCGAGCAGCCGCGCTCGATCTCGTACTTCGACTGTTCGGGTCCGCAATCGCGCGGCGTCCACCAGCTCTGGTTCGCCGACGGCGAATACGTGCACATGGCGTCCGGCGCGCCCGACTTCATCCCGCACAACCAGCTCGACGACCAGTGCTATCGCATCGTCGACGTGCGCAATCCGTCGAAGCCGACCGAGGTCGGCCGCTGGTGGCTGCCGGGCACGCGGGTCGGCGACAACGAGCCGCCGCCGCCGCGGCACCAGTCGCCGACGCCCGACATGGGCTTCCGCGCCCACAACACCAACGTCTATCCGCAGCGGCCGGACCGCGCCTATCTCGGCTATCTCGATGCCGGCATGATGATCCTCGACATCGCCGACAAGTCCTCGCCGAAGCTCATCACCCGCTGGGACAACTCGCCGCCGTATTCCGGCTTCACCCACACGCTGCTGCCGCTGTTCGAGCGCAAGCTCTACGTGATGACCGACGAGTCGGTGGTGGACCGCGCGCAGGATTGGCCGAAGCTCGTCTGGATCCTCGACGGCCGCGACGAGACCAACCCGGTGCCGATCGCGACCTGCCCGCTGCCGCAGGTGGACACGTTCGCCAACCGCGGCGGCCGCTTCGGCGCGCACAATCTGTTCGAGAACACGCCCGGCCCGCACTCCTGGTACTCCGAGGACGTGATCCTCGGCACCTTCTTCAACGGCGGCTTGCGCGCCTACGACATCTCCAACCCGTACCAGCCGAAGGAGGTCGCCACCTTCGTGCCGCCCGCCCCGGCGCTGTCGCCGGCCGGCTCGATCCAGCTCAACGACGTGTTCGTCGACGAGCGCGAGGTGGTCTACACGGTCGACCGCCACGCCGGCGGGCTCTACATCCTGGAGATGGATTTCTAAGCTCGAGCCGCCGCAGGGGTCTGCTCCAACGCGGATCGCCGATGTGCTACCATGCCGGAGTGTATCCGGCATGGTGAGCCATGAGTGTCCTCACGCGACCTAACACGACGAACGCGGCGGAAGGATTGCCCCGCCGGCGCTTCACCGTGGCCGAACTGGAGCAAATGACGGCGGCCGGCATCCTCGCCGAGGACGAGCGCATCGAACTGATCGGCGGGGAGGTCGTGCCGATGTCGCCGAAGGGCAACCATCACGAGATCCTGAAAGCGGCGCTCAACCATTTCTGGGTGCCGCGGTTGCCGGATGACCTGCGCCTCGTCACGGAGACAACCTTCCGGCTCACACCCGACACTTACCTCGAACCCGACTTCGTGTTTTATCCCAAGGCCAGCGGCATCCGCGGCCTGAATGCCGGAACCGCCAGGCTCGTGGTCGAGATCGCCGATTCCAGTTTGGGCTACGATCTCGGACGCAAGGCCGGCCTTTATGCCGGCTTCGGCATCGCCGAGCTGTGGGTGATCGACGCTGTGCGGCTCGTGACCCACATCCATCGCGATCCGGGTCCGCCCGGCTACGGCTCGGTGGTCGCGTCCGCGCCCGACCAACGGCTCGTGCCGCAAGTGACGCCGGCACTCGCTGTGGTGCTCTCGCAGCTGGACCTCAGGTAATCGGCAAACGTCGCTACCACTCGCATCAATCCCGCGACGGCCTCATAAAGAGTGATGGGCGACGTGTAACGGGGCGGTGCAGCTTCGACCGCCTGCATCAGCTAGATAGATATAATTCCTAGAACCAGACCGTCCATGCTTGACCTCTTTCCCTCCCGCACCACCGGTCCGTTCGGACGGGCGCAGCGGCATGCGCGCGGCGCCAAGATCCCGGTCACCGTCGTCACCGGCTTCCTTGGCGCCGGCAAGACCACGCTGTTGCGGCGCTTCTTGCAAACGCCGGAGGGCGCCGGCACTGCGATCGTCGTCAACGAGTTCGGCGCCGCCGGCATCGACGACGCGCTGCTGCGCGCCAGCAGCGACGAGACCGTGCTTTTGGGCAACGGCTGCCTGTGCTGCTTCGCACGCTCGGACCTGCAGGTCGCGCTGCGCACGCTGGTGGTCGACCGGGAGCGCGGCCGGGTTCCGGCGTTCCGCCGGGTGGTGATCGAGACCTCCGGCCTCGCCGATCCCGGGCCGGTGCTGCAGACCTTCGCCACCGACCGCGCGCTGGGAGCCGAGTTCCACCTCGAGCTCGCGCTCGCCGTGGTGGATGCCGTGACCGGCGCCGACACGCTCGGCTGGTCGGCGGAGGCGCGCAAGCAGGCGATCCTCGCCGACCGGCTGGTGGTCACCAAGGCCGACATCGCGCTCGCCGGCGCGGTCGAGACGCTGGGCGCTCAGCTGCGCGCGCTCAACCCGCATGCCGAGATCGTGCGAGCGGAACGTGGCGCGCTCGATCCGGCGCAGCTGACCACGGCGGCGCAGCCGCGGGAGGGTCCGCGCGGCTTCGTCGCCGAGGCCACGCACACGGACGGCATCGCGAGCTTCGTGCTGGCGCCGGCCGAACCGGTGCAATGGACCACGTTCGCCCGCACCATGGAGACGCTGGCGGCGCTGCGCGGGCCGGACCTGCTGCGCGTGAAGGGTTTCGTCGCGGTCGAAGGCTGCCGCGGCCCGGTGCTGGTGCAATACGTGCAGCACCTCGCCGATCCGCCGGTGGAACTGCAGGCTTGGCCAGACGGCGTGCGCGGTACGCGCCTCGTCTTCATCACCCGCAACCTGCCGGAACCGGCGGTGCGGGGCCTGTTCGCGGCGGTGAGCGCGCTGGCGCTCGCGGAATAGGTAAAGGGCCGCGCCACCTAAAGCTTTCCCCTAATAGCGCGACGTGCTAAGGTGCCGGGCGGGGATGGTCTGAGCTTGATGCGAGGCATCGGAGCGAGACTATGCCCAATCGCACCCTCTCCTTCATCATCTGGTGTGGCGTCGCGCTGCTCGGCGCCTTCGCGTTCGCCGGCATCGCGCTCAACCGCGATGAGCCGATCAGCGCCGCTTGGCTCGTGACCGCGGCGATCTGCGTCTACCTCGTCGCCTATCGGTTCTATTCGCGTTTCATTGCGGAGCGCGTGCTGCGGCTGGACGACAGCCGCATGACGCCGGCGGAGCGCCACAACGACGGGCTCGATTACGTCCCGACCAACAAATACGTTTTGTTCGGCCACCACTTCGCGGCCATCGCCGGGGCCGGCCCGCTGGTCGGCCCGGTGCTGGCGGCGCAGATGGGCTATCTGCCCGGCACGCTGTGGATCCTGGTCGGCGTCGTGTTCGCCGGCGCCGTGCAGGATTTCGTCATCCTGTTCTGCTCGATGCGGCGCGACGGCCGCTCGCTCGGCGAGATGATCAAGATGGAGATGGGCCCGGTGGCCGGCGGCATCGCGCTGGTCGGCGCGCTCGGCATCATGATCATCATCCTGGCCGCGCTGGGACTCGTGGTCGTGAAGGCGTTGGGGGAAAGCCCGTGGGGTACCTTCACCGTGGCGGTGACGATCCCGACCGCGATGATCATGGGCGTCTACATGCGCTCGATCCGGCCCGGCAAGGTGGGCGAAGCCTCGCTGTTCGGCGTCGTCGTGCTGCTGCTCGCCATCTGGTACGGGCAATATGTGTCGAAGGATCCCACCTGGGGACCGGCCTTTACCTATTCGGCGCCGGCGCTTGCCTGGGTGATCATCATCTACGGCGCCGTCGCCTCGATGCTGCCGGTGTGGTTGCTGCTGGCGCCGCGCGACTATCTCAGCACGTTCCTCAAGATCGGCGTGGTGGTGGCGCTCGCGATCGGCATCTACATGGTGCAGCCCGAGCTGAAGATGCAGGCGGTGACCCGCTTCACCGACGGCTCAGGTCCGGTGTTCTCCGGTCCGCTGTTCCCGTTCCTGTTCATCACCATCGCCTGCGGCGCCGTCTCCGGTTTCCACGCGCTGATCTCGTCCGGAACGACGCCGAAGATGATCGAGCGGGAATCGCATGCCCGCTTCGTCGGCTACGGCGGCATGCTGATGGAATCATTCGTCGCCATGATGGCGCTGTGTGCGGCCTGCGTGCTCGATCCCGGCATCTACTTCGCGATGAACTCGCCGGCGGCCGTGATCGGCAACGCGCCGGAACGCGCCGCCGAGGTCATTTCCGGCTGGGGCTGGGTGATCACGCCGGAGACGATCACGCAGACCGCAAAGGACGTCGGAGAGAACACGATCCTCACCCGCGCCGGCGGCGCGCCGACGCTCGCGGTCGGGATGGCGCAGATCATGGCACAGGCGTTCGGCGGCAAGGCGCTGGAAGCGTTCTGGTACCACTTCGCGATCCTGTTCGAGGCGCTGTTCATTCTCACCGCGGTCGATGCCGGCACCCGTGCCGGGCGCTTCATGATCCAGGACCTGCTCGGCACCGTTTACGCGCCGCTCGGTCGCACCGAGTCGGCGTTCTCGAACGTCGTCGCGACCGTGCTGTGCGTGTCCGCCTGGGGTTACTTCGTCTACCAGGGGACCATCGACCCGCTCGGCGGCGTCAACACGATCTGGCCGCTGTTCGGCATCTCTAACCAAATGCTGGCCGGCATCGCGCTGCTGCTCGCGACCACGATCCTGATCAAGCTCAAGCGCGAGCGCTACGCCTGGGTGACGCTGGTTCCAACGGCGTGGCTGCTGGTCTGCACGCTGACGGCAGGCTGGATGAAGGTGTTCTCGCCGGATCCGCGCATCGGCTTCTTCGCGCTCGCCAACAGGTACAGCGAGGCGGCTTCGTCCGGCACTATCCTGGCGCCGGCGAAGAGCCTGGCCGAGATGCAGCAGGTGGCGCTCAACAACTACATCTGCGGCACGCTCACCGTCCTGTTCGTCTGTCTGGTGGTGGCGATGGCCTTTTTCACGGCCAGGACCTCGCTGCAGGCGTGGCGCAACCGCACGCCCAGTGCCAACGAGACGCCTTCGCAGCGTCGTAGGGAGGGTCTGGCCGGTGCTGCTGCGTAGCGCGATCAAGCCGGTGCCGGACTGCCGCGAGGTGCGCGGCAGCACGGTGGAGGAATGCCTCGATTGCGCGCGCTCGGCGTTCACGCAATTCCGTGCCGGCTGGCTGCGGGCGATCGGCGCGCCCGATTACAAGGCGTACCTCGCGCATCACGCGGCGCGCCACCTGGATGCCGAGCCGCTGAGCGAACGCGACTACGTCAAGCTGTTCATCGAGCGCCGCTATAACGGACCCGGCGCGGCGCGCTGTTGCTGAGCGACGGATCGGTGAGGGAGGGCACCTGTCCGGCGCCGCTGCTGCGCCCATAGGATCAGCGCCAGCAGCGCGAGCGCCGGCAGCGCGAACCAGTAGGGCGAAGCGCGCTCCGCCGGCACCACGACGGCGCGGATCTCGTCGCCCTGGCGCAGGCCGTATTTTCGCGCCTCGCTGCCGAAGCGCACCGACTGCACGCGCACATCGCCGCCGAGCGCGGAGACGGTGAGGCCGCTGGCGGCGAGCTTCTCGGCCGGCGTGTTGCCGGCGCCGACCGACATGCGGACCAGCTTCTCCACCGTGTCGCCGCTGATGTCCTGGGTGGCGATGCGCAGCCGCACGGCGCCGCCCGCCGGGGTCTTGCCGACCTCGGTAAGGGTCTCGCTGGCCGGCAAGGCGCGCAGCGGCTCGCTGATCATGTCGAGCCAGAACGATGGGCGAAACAGCGTCAGGCAGATCAGCAGCAGCGCGACCGTCTCGTACCAGCGGTTGCGGGTGAGCAGCCAGTTCTGGCTCGCCGCCACGAACGCGCCCATCGCCAGCACGCAGCAGGTCACGACCACCGCGAAATGCAGCGGGCCGCCGATGTCGATCATCAGGATCGCCGGATTGTAGATGAACACGAACGGCAGCAGGGCCGTGCGGATTTCGTAGCGCATGCCCTGCCAGCCGACCTTCATCGGATCGGCGCCCGCGATCGCGCCGGCCGCATAGGCGGCGAGCCCGACCGGTGGCGAGACGTCCGCCATCAGGCCGAAGTAGAACACGAACATGTGCGCCGCGATCAGCGGCACCGCGATGTCGTTCTGCGACGCCAAATCGACGATCACCGGCGCCATCAGCGTCGCGACCACGACGTAGCTCGCCGTGGTCGGCAGGCCAGCGCCGAGCACCAGGCAGATCAAGCCGGTGAGCACCAGCATGATCACGAAGCTGCCCCCGGAAAGCGTCTCGACGATCTCGGTCATCACCAGCCCGATGCCGGTAAGCGTCACAGTGCCGACGATGATGCCGGCGCCGGCGGTGGCGATGCCGACCGCGATCATGTTGCGGGCGCCGACCTCCAGCCCGCGGACAAAATCGTGAAATCCCTTGAGCCACTGCGCGCCGAGGCTGCGCTCGCGGCGGAAGAAGGCG
>DASWSO010000105.1:0-2365 GCA_036402635.1 Xanthobacteraceae bacterium | reverse complement strand
AAGGTACGCGCTACATCCGCATTTTATCTTAAGCTACTAAGGCATCTGGAAAACGACGAAAGGAAGGCATATGGCGGCGCAACTGGCGGCCGGCGAACCCGCTCCGGCGTTCGCGTTGGCGCGCGACGGCGGGGGCAACACATCGCTGGAGGAATTCCGCGGACGCAACCTCGTCGTGTTCTTCTTCCCGAAGGCGGACACCTCCGGCTGCACCAAGGAAGCGCTGGCCTTCACAGCCCTGCAACCGGCGTTCGAACGTACCGGCACGGCGCTGCTCGGCGTGTCCGCCGACCCGGTGCGGGCGCAGGACGCCTTCAAGCGCAAGCACGCGCTCGCGGTCGCGCTCGGCTCCGACGAGAACCGCGAGATGCTGGAGCGCTACGGCGTGTGGGTCGAGAAGTCGATGTACGGACGCAAGTACATGGGGATCGAACGCGCCACCTTCCTGATCGACCGGCACGGGCGGATCGCGCGGGTCTGGCGCAACGTGAAGGTCCCGCAACACGCCGAGGAGGTGCTCGCCGCCGCCGAGGCGCTACCGGGTTGATGGTCATTGCGGAAGCCGAGCCCTTGCGACGCTGTCCGGAATGAGGGGGGTGAGGAGGCCGCCTTCATCGGCCCGGCTTGCCCTCGGCCAACCGGTACAGGAATGATCCCGGCATGGGATCGCATCGATTCGGCCTCGCCGGCCTCGCGCTGGCCTTTCTCCTCGGCATCACCGGCACCGGCCCGGCGAGCGCGCAAGCGGCGCGCTGCCACGGCGGGCTAAGCTTCGAGCAGTGGCTGCAGAAGTTCCAGCAAGAGGCGGCGGCACAAGGGATTTCACGTTCCACGCTGGCCGCAGCCGCGCCCTACCTGACGTTCGATCCCAACATCGTGCGCAAGGACCGCGGCCAAGGCGTGTTCCAGCAGAGCTTCCTGGAATTCGCCGGCCGCATGGCCAACAGCCGCATGGGGGCGGGCGCCGCCAAGCTGCGCCAGCACGCCGCGCTGCTGTCGCGCATCGAGCAGCAGTTCGGCGTCCCCGGCGTAGTGGTGACGGCGTTCTGGGGCTTGGAGACCGACTTCGGCGCCAACAGCGGCAACCTGCCGGTGCTGCGCTCGCTGGCGACGCTCGCCTACGATTGCCGCCGCCCGGAGATGTTCCACGAGGAGCTGCTTTACGCGCTCAAGGTGATCCAGCGCGGCGACCTCGCGCCGGCGCAGATGGTCGGCGCCTGGGCCGGCGAGATCGGGCAGACGCAGTTCTCGCCGCAGGCCTATTTCAAATACGCGGTCGATTTCGACGGCGACGGCCACTCCGACCTGATCCGCAGCGCCGCCGACGTGCTCGCGTCGAGCGCCAACCTGCTGGCGAAGAACGGCTGGAAACGCGGCGAGCCGTGGCTGCAGGAAGTGCGCGCGCCCAACAACCTGCCGTGGGATCAGGCCGACCTCGCCATCAAGCATCCGCGTGCGCAATGGGCGCGCTGGGGCGTGACGCTGGCCAACGGCAGTGCGCTGCCGACCGACAATCTCCCGGCCTCGCTGCTGCTGCCGCTCGGCCGCGGCGGCCCAGCCTTCCTCGCCTACAACAATTTCAACGCGTTTCTGGAGTGGAACCAGTCGCTGGTCTACGCCACCACCGCGGCCTATTACGCGACCCGGCTCGCCGGTGCGCCGCAGGTGCAGCGCGGCCCCAATCCGGCTCCGACGCTTTCGGCGCAGCAGATTACCGACTTGCAGCGGCTGCTGGCGCGGCACGGCTACGAGGTCGGCAAGGTGGACGGCAAGCTCGGCCTCGCCACCCGCAAGGGCGTCAAGCAGGCGCAGGTGAAGTTCGGCATGCCGGCCGACTCCTATCCGACCGCCGAGCTGATCGCGCGCCTGCGCTGACGATTGTGATTACCGGGGCTTGACCCGGTAATCAGTCCAAAACAATCGGCCCGTGGCCGGCGGCTACACCCGGATCACCACGTTGCCCATGGCGGTGCCCTGCTCCACGGCTTCGTGCGCCGCCACGATGTCGTCGAGCGGGAACGTCTTGGCGACGTTGTGGCTCAACCGCCCCGCCTGCAGCAGCCGCGTGATCTCCGTGACCGCGCGCTCGCGCTCCGCGGCGGTGAGCTCGTAGACGAAGATGAACTGCAGCCGGATCTGATTGGTCAGGCAGAAGTACGCCGGCAGGTCCACCATCGGCTTGCCGGTGCCGTAGACCACCACCTGCCCTTTGCTCCGCAGCACCTCCGGGATGAGGTGCGCATTGGCGGCGAGATCGAGCTCCAGCACCGCATCGACACCACGTCCGCCGGTGAGCGCCTTAACGCGCGCGCCGACGTTCTCGCGCTTGTAGTCGATCACGTGATCGGCGCCGGCTTGTTGCGCG
>DASWSO010000104.1:0-6829 GCA_036402635.1 Xanthobacteraceae bacterium | reverse complement strand
GGAAGCAAACACGAAGACGGCGCCGGGACGGAAACCGCGCCCGGCGCCGGCGAAGAGAGCGTCAGCTAAGGGCGCTCAGAAGCCCGGCCAGGAGAAAGGCCGGCGGAAGGGTTCGCCGCGCGGCTCGCCGTAGGCCATGATGTTGGCCGGCGGCTCATTGTAGCGCCGATAGACGCTGACACGGCGGCCGTCCGGCAGGATCCGCTGGTGCACCAGGCGGAAGCCCTCGGCCTCATTCTGCGCCTGCAGCGATTGCGCCGGTGCCCGCGCCAGGCGGCGGCGCTCGACGCGGCGCTCCGTCCGGCTCAACCGCCGCGCTTCGCGCGCGCTGACCCTCGGGCTCTCGACCGGCGCGGCCGTGACGGTATCGGCGTCTGCATCGGGGTCGGTAGCGGCGACGATCGGGCGCCGCCGGTTCGCCCGGCTCTCGTCGCTTGCTGCTGCGGCGGTAGGTGCGGCGGCGGCAGGTGCTGTAGCGGCAGGTGCGGCGGCGGGTTCGGTGGCGGCGACGGCCGGGCGCCGCCGCTTCGAGACAACCGGGCTCTCCTCAACGGGCGCTGCAGCGGGTGCAGCGACCCTGGTCAAATCGGGCGTGGTGCGGTCGATCGGGCGCGCGCGCGGCAGCGGAACCTTCGCCAGCGTGGTGGTGCGCGGCGTGCTCTCGGTCGCGGCCGCCGGGAAGGTGACCGGCTCGGGGTTCGGTGCCGCACCGGTATTGGTATCGGCGACTGCGGCGGGCGCCGGCTCGGCCGACGCGTCGCGTTCAGGTGCGATCACGCGCGCCGGAGTCTCGGGAGGCGCTTCCTTGGTCTTGGCGACCCGCTGCTTGCCGGTGCCGCAGGACTTGTCGACATAGGGCCATGCCTGCTGCTCGCACGGGACGGCCTTGGTCGGCGTTGCGGCGGTAGCGTCGGGCTTTGCCGCCGGGGTTGGTGCGGCGGCGGTGGTCGCGGCTGTTGATGCCTCAGTGGGTGCAGGCGCAGGCGCCGGAATCACCGTCGCCGACTTGGCGAGCGGCTGCGCCACCGTCGCGACCGTCTGCTCCGGCGACGAACGGCCCGGAAGCTTGAGGGCGAAGCCCGCCAGCACGGCGCCGGCCAGGAATGCTCCGCCGGCCATCTTGAATGCGGAGCTGCGGCGCAGCCACGAGTTGGGTTGCCGCGCCAGGACGGAAGACGGAGGAAGAATGAAGGACATGGCAGGTTCCCCACCGCTTGCGACGCCGGCGTTTGCCCGACCGCGGGGTCGTTATTTATCGGCTCTTCGTCCAACGTTCGGCACTCCGGCAGGTTCCCCTTTCGCACTGCACCGAAGTTGAGCAGGTGCGGTGTTTTTCGACCCCCAGTACAGCCGAAACCTTGACTTTTGCGGGACGCGGCTCTTATACGCTCCGCATGATCACGCTCGCGACCTGCAGCGACACCCGCCGCCGCCGTCCCACCGGGGCGGTACGGCTGATCTCCTGCATGTGATCACGCCTCGTGCCGCCGGACTTGGTTCCGCGGCACGTCACACCTTTCAGACAACACGCGGTAACCAAGCCTCCGGCGGTTTCTCTCGAACCGGAGCCTTGCGCCATGTACGTGCCTCCCGCCTTTCAGAGCGATCGCGCCGCCAGTCTCGCCTTTGCGGCGGCGCGCGGCTTCGGCCTCGTGGTGGCCTGCGGCAACGGGCGCCCGCACGCTTCGCTGCTGCCGTTCCGCCTCGCCTTCGCGCCTGACGGCACCCCGCGCGCGGCGTTCCACGTGGCGCGCAACAACCCGCTCGCCGCGGCGGCGGCCCAAGGCGGCCATTGGCTGGTCGCGGTGACCGGCGCGGACGCCTACGTCTCGCCGGACTGGTACGCGAGCCAGGACCAGGTGCCGACCTGGCTCTATCGGGCGGTGCATCTCTCCGGTTCGGTCCGGGTGATGGACCGGGCCGAGTTGCAGCAGCACGTAGACGAGTTGACCGACACCTTCGAGGCATGGCTGGCGCCGAAGCCGCCGTGGACCGCCGACAAGGTCACCTCCGGCCGGCGCACCCAGTTGATGAAGGCGATCGTCGGCATCGAGATGGAGGTCGAGACGGTGGAAGGCAGCTTCAAGCTGAACCAGCACAAGAGCGACGCCGATCATGTCGCGGTGGCGGGCGCGCTCGCCGCACGGTCCGACGCCGGCTCGCAGGCGATCGCGGCCGAACTGGTCGCGCTGCGCCCGCATCTCACGTATCAGCAACCCGCGCCGGCTTACGGCAAATAGCGTTCGAAGGACCTTTCGTCATGGCCACCAAGGCGAGGATCGGCGTGCTGGGCGCGTCGGGATATACCGGATCGGAACTGCTGCGGATCGTGCTGCGGCACCCGCGCATGGAGATCGCGCTGCTGACCGCCGACCGGCGCGCCGGCCAACAGGTGCGCGACGTGTTTCCGCAGTTCTCGCCGTTTCCGCTGCCGACGCTGGTGTCGATCGAGGCGGTCGACTGGGTCGAGGCCAATCTCGATCTGATCTTCTGCGCGCTGCCGCACGCCACCACGCAGAAGGTCATCAAGACCATCATGGGCGCGGCGCCGTCGACCAAGATCGTCGATCTCTCCGCCGACTTTCGGCTTGCCGACACCGCGGCCTATGCGCGCTGGTACGGCCACGAGCACCATGCACCGGAGTTGCAGGGGCAGGCGGTCTACGGCCTGGTGGAGGCCTACCGACGCGACATCAAGAAGGCGCATCTGGTCGCCAATCCGGGCTGTTACACCACCTGCGCGCAGCTGCCGCTGCTGCCATTGCTGAAGGCGAAGGCGATCGAGCCGGACGAGATCGTGATCGATGCCAAGTCGGGCATGACCGGCGCCGGCCGCGCCGCCAAGGAGGCGATGCTGTTCTCGGAAGTCTCCGAAGGCTTCAACGCCTACGGCGTCGGCCACCACCGCCACATGGCCGAGCTCGACCAGGAATTCTCCAAGGCAGCCGGCCGCGAGGTGATCGTGACGTTCACGCCGCATCTGGTGCCGATGAACCGCGGCATCCTCTCCACCATCTACGTGCGGGGTCGGCGCGGCCGCACGCCCGAGGAGCTGCATCAGGTGCTGGCGGACGCCTACGCGAAAGAGCCGTTCGTGCACGTGCTGCCGTTCGGCGAGACGCCGCATACGCGGCACGTGCGCGGCTCCAACATGACGTTCATCGGCGTCGCCAAGGACCGCATCCCGGGCCGCGCCATCATCGTCTCGGCGCTCGACAACCTGGTGAAGGGCGCCTCCGGCCAGGCGGTGCAGAACGCCAACCTGATGCTGGGTTACCCGGAGACGCTTGGACTCGAGCAGATCGCGCTGTCTCCGTAGCGCCTATCCGCCATCATTCCGGGGCCGCCGAAGGCGGAGCCCGGAATGACAGTCGTCGGCGTTTAACTCGCCGCCAATATCTGCAGCGCCAGCGCGGCCTGCGCCAGAAATGCGACGGTGAATGCGAGCGTGCGCGCCACCGGGATGCCGGCGGTGTAGACGATGAAATGCACGAGACGGGCGAAGAAGTAGACGATACAGGCGCCGACCGTGACGGAATTCGAGATGCCGATCGAATCCACGATCAGCACCAGCGTCGCGAAGATGACCAGGTTCTCGATCGCGTTGGCATGAGCCTTCATCATCCGCTCGGCCCAGGGTGCCTGCGGCGCGTCTCCTGGCCGCGGATTATCCATTGCGCCGGCCACCCCGCGGACCTGCACGCGATCCAGGATGTAAGGCACCCACATCAACCCGGTCATGATGACCGTCAGCGTCAGCCAAAAAAGCTCGCGCGTCATAGAGCCCTCCCCTGCCAAAGGCGGGGCTGAGGCTACGCCAAGCGCTGATTCGTCCCAAACGACCGTCAGAGTCGTGCTTGCCGGGCTTGTCCCGGCCATCCATCGCAGCGATCGAGCGTTGAATGATCGATGCGCGCGTCACCCCTCGCCGGCGGCGCGACGCCGGCTCGCCGCGCATGACGGCTCCGAATAGGACGGCCAAGCCTTAGGACGGCCGAGCCCTAGCTGTTCACCACCGTGCCGCCGTTCGGGTGCAGCACCTGGCCGGTGATGTAGGACGCCTCGTCGCTCGCCAGGAAGACGTGACAGGGCGCCACTTCGTTCGGCTGGCCGGCGCGCTTCATCGGCGCGCCCTTGCCGTGCTCGGCGGTCTTCTTCTCGTCGAACGAGGCCGGGATCAGCGGCGTCCAGATCGGACCCGGCGCCACGCCGTTGACGCGGATGCCCTTGTCGACCAGCTGCTGCGACAGCGAGCGCGTGAAGGCGACGATGGCGCCGCGCGTTGACGCGTAATCGACCAGCATCGGATTGCCCTTGTAGGCGGTGACCGAGGTCGTGTTGACGATCGATGCGCCCTCTTTCATGTGCTTGAGCGCGTGCTTCGACATGAAGAAGTAGCCGAACACATTGGTGCGGAAGGTGCGCACCAGTTGCTCGTCCGAGAGCTCCGTCAGGTCCTTGACGACGTGCTGCTCGGCGGCATTGTTGACCAGGATGTCGAGCCGGCCGAACTCCTTCACGGTCTGCTCCACCGCCTTCCGGCAGAAATCCTCAATGCCGATGTCGCCGGCGATCTTGATGGCGCGGCGGCCTTCCTTGGCGACCGCCTGCGCGGTCTCCTCCGCGTCCTTGTGCTCCTCGAGATAGACGATGGCGATGTCGGCGCCTTCACGCGCCATGTGCACCGCGACCGCACGCCCGATGCCGCTGTCGCCGCCGGTGATGATCGCGACCCGATCCTTGAGCTTGCCGACGCCGGGAAACTTCGGCTCGTATTCGGGACGCGGATGCATCTCGCTCTCGCGGCCGGGCTGATGCTCCTGCTTCTGCTTGGGCTGCAGCTGCGCGTTCATGCCGACGTCTCCGACAACCGTGTTTCGGGGTTGCCGGGCGAACGCCCGAGCGCGGCTGCGAGTTCCGGCCGCCGGCCGCCATTCCGAGCTGGCGTGAAACGCCGGCCGCCAATGACGGCACTTATGCCGGCTGCGCGACTTCCGCCGGCTTCAGCCAGACCCGGTTGTCGTGGAAGGCGGCGCCGCCGAACGGCGCGATCGGGTCGGCGCCGGTGAGCGTGTTGATGCCGCGGCCGTCCTCGTAGGCGGCGTTCGGCCAGATCGACTCCGCGATCAGCACGCCGCGGCGGACGCCGTCGAACAGCCGCACATGGATGCGGACCTCGCCGCGGCGGTTGCCGAGCACGACCTTGTCGCCATTGCCGACGCCGAACTTCACGGCGTCGGCCGGATGCATCATCACTTCCGGCCGGCGCTCACGCGCGAGCGACGTCGGCGTCTCGGTGAAGGTCGAGTTGAGGAAGTTGCGCGCCGGCGAGGTGGCGAGCCGAAACGGATGCTCGGCGTCGGCCTCCTCGATCCGCTGCCAGTGATCCGGCAGCCCCGGCATCCCGTTCGGCGAGCCCGCGAAGGCGCCGCGCGGGAACGGCACCGTCGGCCATTCCGGCTTGAAGCGGAATTTCTTGTCCGGCCAGGCAAAGCCGTCGGTGTAATGCGCGGTATCGAAGTCCGGCTGGCAATCGATCCAGCGCTTCGCCTCCAGCTCGGCGAGCGTGCCCCAGCCGGAGGACTGCAGCGTTGCGTCGATCAGGTCGCGCGCCGTCATGTCGAAGCCGGCGTGCTTGGCGCCGACCCGCTGCGCCAGCCCGCAGATCACCTCGTGGTTGGAGCGGCATTCGCCGGGCGCATCCACCAGCTTCGGGCCGAGCAGGATGTATTGCGAGCCGCCCGCCTGATAAACATCGTCGTGCTCGACGAACATGGTCGCCGGCAGCACGATGTCGGCCCAGCGCGCGGTCTCGGTCATGAACTGCTCGTGCACGCAGACAAAGAGGTCGTCGCGCGCAAAGCCGCGCTTGACGACCTCCTGATCGGGCGCGACCGAGATCGGATTGGTGTTTTGGATCAGCAGCGCGGTGACCGGTGGACCGTCGAACAGCGCCTCGCGATCGCCGGTGAGCACCGCGCCGATACGCGACTGGTCGAGCATGCGGACCTGCGGATCGCGCACGTCGAAACCCTCGATCAGCGTCTTGTCCCAGTGGTAGATGGCGCCGTTGTTGTGGAACGCGCCGCCGCCCTCGTATTTCCAGGCGCCGGTGACCGCCGCGATACAGCTCGCCGCATGCATGTTGACGGCGCCGTTGCGTGAGCGCGAGAAGCCGTAGCCGAGCCGGAAATAGGTGCGCGGGCGCTCCCCCACCAAGCGCGCGAACTCCTCGATGATCGAGACGTCGCATCCGGTGATGCGCGAGGCCCACTCAGGCCCGCGCGAGCGCACATGCTCGGCGAGCTCGTCCGGCAGGTCGGTGTAGCGACGCAGGTAGTCCCAGTCGGCTTTGCCGTCGCGAAACAGGCAATGCATCACGGCGCAGGCGAGCGCGCCGTCGGTCCCGGGGCGGATCAGCACCGGCAGGTCCGCCTGCTCCATGGTGCCGTTCATGTAGACGTCGACCGCCACGATCTTGGCGTCGCGCTCCTTGCGAGCGCGGATCGCGTGCGTCATCACGTTGACCTGCGTGTTGACCGCGTTGGTGCCCCAGATCACCAACAGATCGGTCATGCCCATCTCGCGCGGGTCGGGCCCGGCGAGCCGGCCGGTGCCGGCGATGAAGCCGGTCCAGGCCGGGTTGACGCAGATGGTGGAGAAGAACCCGGAATAGCGTTTGGCGTGACGCAGCCGGTTGATGCCGTCACGCATCACCAGGCCCATCGTGCCGGCATAGTAGTAGGGCCAGACCGCTTCCGGCCCGAGCCGCGCCTCTTCGCGCAGGAAGCGCTCGGCGACGATGTCGAGCGCGTCGTCCCACGAGACC
>DASWSO010000103.1:0-5962 GCA_036402635.1 Xanthobacteraceae bacterium | reverse complement strand
CCTCGACGGTGTTGAGATCGACGTAGTCGGTGTACTCGCCAAGCAGGTAGACGTTGGCGGCGCTGATGTAGCCCTGCACCCAGTAGAACAGCAGCGCGTTCGGCAGGTGGTCGAGCCCGGCGTCCGGCTTGAGGTCCTTGCCGAGCGTGGCGCAGCTGGCGATGCCGATGCCCTTGTTGACCAGCGGTTGCGCGCGGCTCTCCGGCGCGGCGGCGAGTAGCGCCAGCGCGGCGGCGAGCATGAGCCGGGTGAGATGATGTCGCATAATATGTCCTTGTTCTTGAGCGAGGCTCAGGGGGTGCGGTCCAGGTCCTGGATGATCTCGGCCGCGAGCTTGAACGCGTGGTTGGCGGCCGGAACGCCGCAATAGACCGCCTGCTGCAGCACGATCTCCTTGATGTCGTCGGCGCTGAAGCCGCCCTCGGCCAGCGCCGCGCGCACATGCAGGCGGAACTCGTCCCATTTGTCGAGCGCCATCAGCGTGCCGATCACCAGCACGCGGCGGGTGCGCTCGTCGAAATGCGGGCGGGTCCAGATCTCGCCCCAGGCGTAGCGGGTGATCAGGTCCTGGAACTCGGCCGTCAGTGGCGTCTTGCCGGCGGTGGCGCGGTCCACCCACGCCGCGCCGAGCACGCTGCGCCGTTTCGCCATGCCGGACCGGTGCCGCTCGCTTTCGTCCATTCCCGCCATCCGCCTGCCACTACGCCCGCATGATAGGCGATCCGCGCGCGGGAGCCACTGGCCCGCGACCGACCGCATCTGCTACATCGGCTGGCATGCGGGCCGCCGGGTCGATGTCGCCGGCGCGGAACTTGGAGAAATGCCGATGGCGATGACCATGACCGGAGAGGTGCAGCTGGAAGCGCCGCAACAGGAGGTCTGGGCCAAGCTCAACGATCCGGAAGTGCTGAAAGCCTGCATTCCGGGCTGCGAGGCGCTCGACGTGATCGGCGAGAACCAGTTCCAGGCGGTGGCGACCAACCGTATCGGTCCGGTGAAGGCGCGCTTCAAAGGGATCGTGACGCTCACCGACATCGATCCGCCGAACGGCTACAGGATCTCCGGCCAGGGCGACGGCGGCGTCGCCGGCTTCGCCAAAGGCGGCGCCACCGTTTCGCTGAAGCCGGCGGAGGCTGGCGGCACGGTGCTGAGCTACGCGGTCGAAGCGCAGATCGGCGGCAAGCTCGCGCAGCTCGGGCAACGGCTGGTCAACGGCGCCGCCAAGAAGATGGCGGACCAGTTCTTCGAGCGCTTCGCAACCGCCGTGAAGGACGGCGCGGCGAAATAGCCGGGTCAACGTCGGCGGAGCCGAACAGGAACAACGATCGGACACCGAGTACGCGGATCGCATCCTTATGCGGGCGCAGTCGCGCGATGACATCCGCGCGATCCACGAGCTGACCGACCGTAACCTTTGCGGGAGCGCATCGCAGGGTCGCCATCGGCGCGCTTGACCATCTCCCCGCCGGCGGTTCAAAGTTAGATCCGTTCTACACACCCAGGGCGGCATCCGGGGCTCTCACGTCCAACGTCCCCGGCCGCCGTTTATTGCCGCGCACAGCCGATCCCGCAACGGGAGCGTTCAAGGAGGGAAGAAACATGCCCACCGTGTCCATGACGGTGAACGGAAAGGCGGTCGGCGCCGATGTCGATCCGCGCACGCTGCTCGTTCAGTACCTGCGCGAGAACCTGCGGCTGACCGGCACCCATGTGGGTTGCGACACCTCGCAATGCGGCGCCTGCGTCGTGCATATCGACGGCGTTGCGGTGAAGTCCTGCACCACCTTCGCGTGGCAGGCGGAGGGCGCCAAGGTCACCACCATCGAGGGACTCGCCAACGGCACCCAGCTGCATCCGATGCAGGAGGCGTTCCGCGAGCATCACGGCCTGCAGTGCGGCTTCTGCACGCCGGGCATGATCATGGCGGCGGTCGAGATGGTCTACCGCAAGGGGCACGACCTCGACGAGCACACGATCCGCGAAGAGCTCGACGGCAACCTGTGCCGTTGCACCGGCTACCACAACATCGTGAAGGCGATCTACGCCGGCGCCCGCGCCATGCGGGACGGACCGACGCAACAGGCGGCCGAATAACGATAACGACAGCGGCCGTTGGTCAGGGGAGGAGAGGCCATGAGCGCGACCGGTATCGGCGCACGGGTGCGCCGCAAGGAAGACCTCCGCTTCATCACCGGCCGCGGTCACTACACCGACGACATCAGCCGTCCCGGGCAGGCGCACGCCTGCTTCGTGCGCTCGCCGCATGCGCATGCGCGGATCGGACGCATCGACACGGAAGCGGCTGCGGCTGGCCCGGGCGTGCTGGCGGTGCTCACCGGCGCCGACCTGCAGACCGACAAGATCGGCAACCTGATCTGCGGTTGGATGATCCATTCCAAGGACGGCTCGCCGATGAAGATGGCGCCGCATCCGGCGCTCGCGTTCAGCAAGGCCTGTTACGTCGGCGATCCGGTCGCGGTGGTGATCGCCGAGACGCTGACGCAGGCGAAGGATGCGGCCGAGAACGTCGACGTCACCTATGAGGTGCTGCCCGCCGTGGTCGATCCGGCCAAGGCGAAGGACGGCGCGCAGATCCATGATATCGCGCCGCGCAACACCATCTACGAATGGAGCCTGGGCGACGCCGGCGCGGTCGATGCCGCGTTCGCGGCCGCCAAGCACGTCACCAAGCTCGACATCGTCAACAACCGGCTGGTGGCGAACCCGATCGAGCCGCGCGTCGCCATCGGCGATTACGACGCCGGCACCGAGGCGTTCACGCTCTGGAACACCAGCCAGAATCCGCATGTCGCGCGGCTCGTCATCGCGGCTTTCGTCGGCATGGCGCCGGAGCACAAGCTGCGCGTGATCGCGCCCGATGTCGGCGGCGGCTTCGGCTCGAAGATCTTCATCTACAACGAGGAAGTGGTGGCGCTGTGGGCGTCGAAGCGGGTCGGCCGCCCGGTGAAATGGACCTCCGACCGCTCCGAAGCGTTCCTCACCGACGCGCACGGCCGCGACCACGTCACCCATGCCGAGATGGCGTTCGACGGCAACGGCAAGGTGCTGGCGCTGCGCGCCCGCACGGTGGCCAATCTCGGCGCCTACATGTCGACGTTCTCGTCGTCGGTGCCGACCTATCTGTATGCGACGCTGCTGTCCGGGCAGTACGCGATCCCGCAGATCTACTGCGAAGTCGACGCGGTCTACACCAACACGGTGCCGGTCGACGCCTATCGCGGCGCCGGGCGCCCCGAGGCGACGTTCGTGGTCGAGCGTCTGATGGAAGTCAGCGCGCGCGAGCTCGGCATCGATGCGGCCGAGCTGCGGCGGCGCAACTTCGTGAAGAGCTTCCCGCACCAGACGCCGGTGATCATGACCTATGACGCCGGCGACTATGCCGCCTCGCTCGATAAGGCGCTGGAAGTCTCCGACTACAACAATTTCGGCCAGCGCCGCAGCGAAGCCGAGCGCCGCGGCAAGCTGCGCGGGATCGGCTTCTCGGCCTATATCGAGGCTTGCGGCATCGCGCCGTCGCAGGCGGTCGGCTCGCTCGGCGCCGGCGTCGGCCTGTGGGAGTCGGCCGAGGTGCGGGTCAATCCGACCGGCTCGGTCGAGGTGCTCACCGGCTCGCATTCGCACGGGCAGGGGCACGAGACCACGTTCGCGCAACTCGTCTGCGAGCGCCTCGGCATTCCGCTCGAAAACATCAGCGTGGTGCACGGCGACACCGACAAGGTGCAGTTCGGCATGGGCACCTACGGTTCGCGCTCCGGTGCGGTCGGGATGTCGGCGATCGTCAAGGCGCTCGACAAGGTGGAGGCCAAGGCCAAGAAGGTCGCCTCGCACCTGCTGGAAGCCGCCGAAGGCGACATCGAATTCAAGGATGGCAAGTTCACCGTCTCCGGCACCGACAAGTCGGCCGCGTGGGCCGACGTCACCCTGCACGCCTACATCGCGCACAAGTTCTCCGGCCAGGAGCTCGAGCCCGGCCTGAAGGAGGGCGCGTTCTACGACCCGATCAACTTCACGTTCCCGGCCGGCTGCCACATCTGCGAGGTGGAGGTCGATCCGGAGACCGGCCACGTCGAGATCGTCAACTGGACCGCCGTCGATGACTTCGGGGTGGTGATCAATCCGATGATCGTCGAGGGGCAGGTGCACGGCGGCATCGCTCAGGGCGTCGGCCAGGCGCTGCTCGAGCATGCGATCTACAGCGAGGACGGCCAGCTCGTCACCGGCTCCTACATGGACTACGTGATGCCGCGCGCCCACAAGCTGCCGTCGTTCAAGGTGCTGACGACGGAGACGCGCTGTCCGTCGAACCCGCTCGGCATCAAGGGCTGCGGCGAGGCCGGCGCGATCGCCGCGCCGGCCGCGGTGATCAACGCGATCACCGACGCGGTCGGCGCCGAGGGAATCCCGATGCCGGCGAGCCCGCAGGTGGTGTGGGCGGCGGTGCAGCGGACGCGGCCGCAGCTGGCGGCGGAGTAATTCTTCCTCTCCGCGGAGAGGATCGAGCGAACAAGAACGAGGAGTTTTTCGGATGTACGCCTTCAACTATCACCAGCCGAAGACGCTGCAGGAAGCGACCGCGCTGCTCGCCGATTCCGAGGCCAAGCTGCTGGCCGGCGGCCATTCGCTGGTGCCGGTGATGAAGCTGCGGCTGGCTTCGCCCGGCACCATCATCGACCTGTCGAAGATCGGCGGGCTTGCCGGCGTCGAGGTCAAGGGCGGCAAGGTCACGATCGGCGCCATGACGCGCCACAAGGACGTCGCCGGCGACAAGGCGCTGCTGGCCGCGATGCCGGCGCTGGCGGGAGTGCCGGATTCGATCGGCGACCCCCACGTGCGCAACCGCGGCACCATCGGCGGCTCGATCGCCAACAACGATCCGAACGCCGATTATCCGGCGTCCTGCATGGCGCTCGGCGCCACCATCGTCACCACCAAGCGGCGCATCGGGGCGGACGATTTCTTCGTCGGCATGTTCGAGACCGCGCTTGAGCCGGACGAGATCATCACCCAGATCGAGTTCCCGGTGGTGAAGGCGTCGGGCTACGAGAAGTTCAAGCACCCGGCCTCCGGCTTCGCGCTGGTCGGCGTGTTCGTCGCCAAGCATGCCGACGGCGTGCGGGTCGGCGTCACCGGGGCCGGCGCCAACGGCGTGTTCCGCGTGCCGGCGTTCGAGGAGGCGCTGACCAAGAACTTCTCGCCCGACGCGCTCAAGGGTCTGAGCATCCCGGAGGAGGGGCTCAACAGCGACATCCACGCCGGGGCCGAATACCGCGCCCACCTGGTCGGCGTGATGGCGCGCCGCGCCACCGCCAAGGCGGTCGCCGGAGCAAAATGAGCCGTCATTCCGGGCGCGCGTGAGCGCGCGCCCGGAATGAGGCGGCAGGAATGCCGCCCGCTGCCCGCAGCCCTGCAATGAGCGCCGGCATCTCGTAGGATCGCAGCCGATGCACTATCTAGTGGCGGCATGACCGACCGTTCCGCTCCCACGTCCATCGACGCGACCCAGGCGCTGCTGGCGCGCGGCGATTATCTCGCCGACCGCTCGCTGGCGACCGTGCTGTTCCTCGCGTTGCGCATGGGACGCCCGCTGTTCCTCGAAGGCGAGGCGGGGGTCGGCAAGACCGAGATCGCCAAGGTGTTGAGCCAGACGCTCGGCCGCAAGCTGATCCGGTTGCAGTGCTACGAGGGCCTCGACGTCTCGGCCGCCGTCTACGAGTGGAACTACGCGGCGCAGATGATCGCCATCCGGCTCGCCGAAGTGGAGGGCGCGACCGACCGCGAGCGCATCGAGCACGACATCTTCTCCGAGCACTTTTTGATCAAGCGGCCGCTGTTGCAGGCGCTGGAGCCGGATCCGGCCGGGCCCCCGGTGCTGCTGATCGACGAGCTCGACCGCACCGACGAGGCATTCGAGGCGTTCCTGCTGGAAGTACTCGCCGACTTC